>NZ_JAJDKA010000038.1:0-26786 GCF_020589945.1 Faecalibacillus sp. MSK20_93
ATCTAATAATGATAAGTCACAATCTGATTCATAAAAAATTTTTGCCATTTTTAATGTCCCCCTTAATTTCCTTGGCTTCCTCTATGCATTCCAACGAGTCCTGTGCGAGCAATTTCTGTCACGTTGAATCCGTTAAGCATTGTTAATAATTGATTGACTTTTCTTGTATTTCCAGTAACTTCTATAATTAATGAAGTTGGTGAAACATCGATAATATGTGCTCTAAAGATATCAACAATTGAGTTGATATTTGTTCTTTGATCAGCATTTGCATCTACTTTAATTAAGACAAGTTCTCGATAAACTGAATCATCTGGTTCAAGTTTTTCAATTTCAACGACTTCTACAAGTTTCCCTAATTGTTTTTCAATTTGCGTTAAAATTTGTTCATCACCAGTAGAAACAACTGTCATACGTGACATTCCTTTAATATTTGTTTGTCCTACTGAAATACTTTCAATGTTATATCCTCGTCTACTAAATAAACCAGCAACACGGTTTAATACCCCTGGATTATTTTCAACAAGCAATGATAAAACAAGTCTATCCATGTTTTAATCCTCCCTATTTTTTTAATTGTTTATGAATTCTATTCATAGCTGAAATAATGGCTTTAATTGTAGCTGTTGTAATATTTGGATGTACCCCTACTCCATATTCTTGAACAGCACTTCCTTTAACTCTTAAATAAACATAAGCAGCTGCTTTTGAACTAGATCCTGATGATAATGAATGTTCACTATAATCTAAGAAATGTGTATAAACAAAGCCATTTTCATTAAATGCATCTTTAACAGCATCGATTGGTCCATTACCATAACCAACAATCGTTCTTATTTCTCCATGATCTTTTAAAGTAATTTCTGCTTTTCTTTCAAATTCAGAATCATCTTCAGAAATATCAATTAATTTTTGTTTAATAAATTCATATGGTTCTTTAATATCTACATATTGTTCAATAAATGTATCGTAAACTCTTTCTGGTGAAACTTCTCCTTCTTCTTCAGAAATATCTTGAATCACTTTTGCAAAGTCTACTTGTAATCCTTTTGGTAAATGATAGCCATACATGCTTTCCATAACATAAGCAACGCCACCTTTACCAGATTGTGAATTAATACGAACAATTGGTTCATATTGTCTACCTAAATCACTTGGATCAATTGGTAAATATGGAACTTCCCACATTTTCGAATTTCTTTCTCTTAAAGCATGCATTCCTTTATTGATTGCATCTTGATGACTTCCAGAGAAAGCTGTAAAGACTAATTGTCCAACATATGGATGTCTTGGTGGAATATCCATTTTTGTACATTTTTCATAAACATGTTTAATATCATTAATACTTCCTAATTCTAATTGTGGATCAACTCCATGAGTGAACATATTTAAAGCAACAGTCACAACATCAACATTTCCTGTTCTTTCACCATTACCAAATAATGTTCCTTCAACACGATCAGCACCCGCTAATAAAGCAAGTTCAGTTGAAGCAATTCCACAACCTCTATCATTATGAGGATGAACAGAAACAATGACTCTTTCACGATCTTTGAAGTTACGACACATCCATTCGATTTGATCAGCATAAACATTTGGTGTATCCATTTCTACAGTTGAAGGTAAGTTGATAATCACTTTATTATCTTTACTTGCTCCCCATGTATCCATAACGGCTTCACATACTTCCATTGCATAATCAACTTCAGTTCCTGTAAAACTTTCTGGTGAATATTCAAGAATCACTTTTCCTTCAAATTCTTTTGATAAGTCTTTTACTAATTGAACACCATCAATTGCAATTTGTTTAATTTCATCTTTATCTTTGTTAAAGACAACATCTCTTTGTAAGATAGAAGTTGAATTGTAAACATGGACGATAGCTTTATCTAATCCTTTTAAAGCTTCAAATGTTTTTCTAATTAAATGTTCTCTTGCTTGAGTTAATACTTGAACAGTCACATCATCAGGAATTAAATTTTCTTCAATTAATAATCTTAAGAAATCATATTCAATTTGACTTGAAGAAGGAAAACCTACTTCAATTTCTTTAAATCCTAAGTCTACTAAAAGTTGAAACATTTCCACTTTTTCTTCTATTTTCATTGGTGTAATTAATGCTTGATTTCCATCTCTTAAATCAACCGAACACCAAATTGGTGCTTTTTCAATTGTTTTATCAGGCCAAGTACGGTCTTTTAATTTAATTGTTTCAAATCTCTTGTACTTTTCGTAATTCATTTCCATTTCCTCCTTAATACTATAAAAAAACTCCCGTCTCAAAATAGCCAATCCGGCCATTTTGAGGACGAGAGTTATATTACTTCGTGGTTCCACCTCAATTTGTGAATAAATCACTTTATCCACCTCGCTAAGTACGCTACATAATAGTTCATACTCTTACAAAATAACGGTTGCATACCGTAGCCACCTACTTAAGTTCAGCGCTCCACTCAAGGATGAGTTCAGTATTACTCAAACAATTCTTTCCACCAACCAGAATCTCTCTACGCCTTGAAATAGTACTTACTAGTTCCTATCGAAGTATTTATTTTATGGTTACTTGTAATGTTAGACTTTTTTTTTACTAAAGTCAATGTCTTTAAGTTAATTTAACTAATTTAAAATATATTATTATTTTAATAGTTTTTTATTATTTATCGAAAGCTAATTGAATTACTCTATCTAGTAATTCACTATAAGAAATACCAAAATCATTCATTAATTGTGGATACATTGAAATCTTTGTAAATCCAGGTAAAGTATTAATTTCATTTAAATAGATTTGATTTGATTTCTTATCTAAGAAGAAATCAACTCTTGATAGACCATGTCCATCAACTGCTTTAAATACTCTTAAAGCATATTCACGAATCTTATCTTGAATTTCTTGATCAACTAAAGCAGGAATACATGTTTTACTTTCTTCATCTTCATATTTAGATTCAAAAGTATAGAATTCACCATGAGGCATGATTTGTCCAACACGTGAAACGATTGGATCATCATTTCCTAAAACAGCCGTTTCAAGTTCGATACAATCAACACATTCTTCAACAACAATATGACGATCATATTTTGAAGCTTCAATAAGTTTTGTCATTAAATCTTCTTTATGATCACAACGATAACATCCTACACTTGATCCAGAACGACTTGCTTTAATAAAACATGGGAATCCTAATTCTTTTTCCACTGTTTTTTCAATATCTTCAATTTCATCAAATTGTTTATTGACAACAACAAGTTTTCCATCATATCTTTTTTTAACATATAAAGATTTTACTTGTGGAATTCCTGCAGTTTCTAAAATCTTCTTTGTATAAATTTTATCCATTGATACAGCAGAAGCTAAAACACGACATCCAACATAAGGAACACCTGCTAATTCAAATAAACCTTGGATTGTTCCATCTTCTCCAAAAGCACCATGTAAAATTGGTAAAACAACATCTTGTTGCTTTAATACTCCAAAAATATCTTGAATAACTTGAGAATTTTCTAACCAAGTATCTTGAGCCAAATCAGCTTGACCTTGATCTAATAAATACCAAGATCCATCTTGATCAATTCCTACTAATGTCACATCATAATGTTCTTTATTTAAATTATTCATTACTGATGTACAAGACATACGAGAAACAATATGTTCACTCGATTGTCCACCACAAACAACCATCAATTTTTGTTTCATAATAATCTCCTTAACGATATAATTCTAACCAATCATCTACTAAAGTAGTATCTTCATAATATCTTAAAACATGATATACATACTTACTATCTCCATAGACTGATACGTTATAATCCTTTTTACATTTCTCAGAAAAATCTATAGCATTTTGATAAGTATATTGCTTGTCTGTTTGTTCAACGTAATTCATATATCCAATACCATAATTATAAGATTGTAAAGCTAAAAATATTCCTTTTTCATCTTTTAAAGAACTTACATTTGCCTTTTCTAAACATTTAGCAAAGTATCGAATACCTACTTGAATAGAATATTCGGGATCACTAATAGCATTAGGTTTCTTTTCAAACTGTGTATTAAATTCACATTCAGATGATTGCATTGGATCATTTCCTTGTCCTCCAGATTCTTGCATCATCATTGCCTGTAATAATCCTAAATACTCTTCTATATCATTTTCCCTTGCATATTTTAGCATTAAATCTTCATAATTCAATACCTGAGTTGAAACCAATTTATTCTCTTGCTTAAATTGATTTTTTATAAGTTGAAAGAATGAAAAAGCCAATAAAAACAATAATGCTGCAAGAATTAACTGAAAGGGTCTTTTTAATCTTAATTTTTTCTTTTTTTTCATAACTTATATCTTTTCTACAATTTCTTTTAAATTCATAGAGTGGCTTCCTTTAACTAAAACCACATCATCATTCTTTAAAAATTGATCTAATTGTTCAATAACTTCTTGATTAGAAGTAAAATAATAAACATTCTCCATTTTTTCTTTTGCTTTTTGATACATATACTTTGCTTCTTTTCCAATACAAATCAAAACATCTATTTCTTTAGTAGCAACATAGTTTCCCACTTCTTCATGAAGTTGTTGACTATAACTTCCGAGTTCTAACATATCCGCTAAAATAGCAACTTTACGTTTTTTATAATTTGCTAGAACATCTATACTTGATTTCATTGAATCTACACTTGCATTATATGTTCCATCAATAATTGTTTTATGATTTTTTTCAAGAATATCCATTCTATTTTTAGTTAATTCAAACTCTTGTATACCCTTTTTAATATCTTCTAGAGAAATATCTAACTCTAATCCTACTGCAATTGCAATTAACGCATTAAAAACATTATGCTCTCCTTGAACAGGAACCCAAATTTTTTCACTTTGATCATGATAATGAACAATAAATGTACTGTGATCTTCAAATAATTCAATATCACTTGCTTGAATAGAAGCCCCTTCATTTTTTCCAACTCTTACAACATTTAAACGAGGTAAATCAACAGTCTGTAACATATCATTATCATTGTTAATAATTAAAGTAGATTGATCTTTCATACCATCTGTAATTTCTAACTTTGCTTTTAAAATATTTTCACGACTTCCTAGTTCACCAATATGTGCTGTTCCAACATTGGTAATACATGCGACATCAGGATGAGCAATCATAGATAATCTTGACATTTCATTTAAATGATTCATCCCCATTTCTAAGACCATGACTTCTTCATCTTGATATCTTAAAATTGTTAATGGTAGACCTGTTTCATTATTATAATTACCTTCTGTTTTTAAAGTTTTATATTTTTGTTTAACAACACTATAGACCATATCACGTGTACTTGTTTTTCCAACACTTCCTGTAACTCCCACAACCTTTACAGGGCGATGACTTCTTAAATAAATGGCCATATCTTTTAAAGCTTGATAAGTATCTTCTACTTTAATCACAATTTTATCTGGATAACTTACATCTTTAGCGGTAATAATTGCTGTTGCTCCTGTTTGAAAAGCACTTTCAATAAAATCATGTCCATCAAATCTTTCACCTTTTAAAGGAATATACATTCCTCCATTTTTCATTTGTCTACTATCTTGACTAAAGAAACAAATATCATCTTCTTTATTTCCAGAAACTAAAATACCTTTTGTTGCCTCTAATATTTCATATACTTTCATATTATTCTCCTATGCATCTTGTAAATTTTCAAATTCTTGTGCTGTATTTTCATTTAAAGCTTTATATTGCCCTTTAATATTGAAAACAATATATTTGACTCCACTTTCTTGAACATATCCTTTGGTAAATAAATCAGATCCTAAAACTTGTAAATCTGATACAACGATATTCTTAAATAAAATCTGATCATCTTTCCCATTTAAACTCATCATTTTAAGTTGGGTTCCTGTTGCATAGACAATTTTATTATTGACTAAAGCAATGGCTCTATTTTCTACTTTTTTGATTGTTTCTTGTTTTAATGTTTCTTTATTGATTTTTATAATTTGTGAATTATCAGTAAGATATAAATCTTTGTTATCAAGAGCGAATGTACATTGTTTTTCATAGAGTGTTTCTATATTTTCACCTGTAATTGTCATTCTTTTTAAAGCATATTGTTCATCATTTTTAGCTAAATAATAAATATATTTTCCATCTATTGTAATATCATAAGATGTTTCATCATTTAATTTTTGATTTGTTTGATCATCCAATGAATAACGATATAAACTTTCATGATCTTGATCTAATTGATAATAAATAACATGATTTTTTATAATTGGATAATACACATTTTCTAATATTTGGGTCGTTGTTTTTGTCTTTAAATCATAAGCTTGATAATTATATTGAGAATCACAATAATAAAGAACATGATTTTCAATACTTAAATAGCCCACACAATCGTCTATCAATACTTCACTTGTTTCTAATTCATCTAAATCGCTTACTAAAAGTTGATTATTGATAACATAATAAAGATGTTGATTATCTTTTAGATATTGTCCACCTGCTTGATTATTAGCAGAAACATTATACGTGCTCACTTTGCCTTCTAAGACATAATTTTTTTCTTGACTTGACATTGATTGTAAAGGATGACTTATCATATAACTTCCTAGAAAAACAGCTGATAAACATAAAACAGCTGAAAGTATCCAAAGAATTGGCTTTTTCCAATATCCTTTATAAGGATCTTCTTCCACTACTTCTTCTTGTGTTTGTCTCATTCCACAAGCTGGACAGACTTCTTCATTTTCAGTTAATGGTAACTGACAACGAATACAAACTTTTTTTATTGGTTTTAACTGTTTTCCACATTGAGGACAAAACAGCATATCATCTTCAACATATGTTCCACATTGACTACAATACATTCTTATCACTCCTAGTGACCTTATTCTACCACAGTCATAAAATAAAAAGAATGACTAAATTGTCATTCTTCGAAAGGTGCATATTCACCATCATAGCTACTGATAAAATAATGACGCGTATAATCATCATCATAAGTAAAGAAAATCACTTTCTCACCAATAATATAGAAATCTCTGGCATCATCATATAAAGCATAACTATCATCATCGAAATAAGCATTTAAAACATTATCATAGTTTTCACCATAAACAATGACTTTTTCATTTTCTTCATCTTGACCTACCCCAAAACGATAAATATCACTTGCTGCTTGTACAAGTTCTCCCTCATCATTACTAAAGTCTGTCTTATAGACTCCATCATATTCTCGATAATATAAGAAACCATCAATAAAATAACCATCTTCATAGCTATTCATTTTATTTTTTAAAGTTGTTCCATTAAAATCAATCAATTGACTTTCATAATCTGTATTTGTACATAAAATACGTTGATTTTGATCATCTACTGTAAACTCATAAATATTATCTTTGATTTTTTGATTATCAATAACATTTATATTTTCATCAATAGTTAAACAATAAAGAGTTTCATCTTTAATATAAAAGATTTTTTGATCTAAAACATAACAATGACTGACTTCATTTAATAGAGTTTTTCTTTTTCCATTGAAATCTAAAAAGACAAAATCACTATCATTTTCATAAAAGCATCCACGATCATCTACATAAATATGATCACAACTGCTTTCTTCTAAAACTTCTGAATTTTCAAAATGAGCATCATATTTTATTAATTGTCCATTTAAAGAAATATAGAGTTTATTTTGATAAACAAAAGCTCCGCCATCACTATTTGTAAAATTTTGATTATAATCGCCTCTAGAACTATCTTGGCTTAAATTAAAGCTTGTTAAGTCTGTATTTCCACTATCATCAAAAGATGTCGTCTCACCTGTTTCTAAACTATCTCCTATGATTCCAATAATTGCTCCTGCAATCGGAATAATTAAATTAAAGGCAACAATAATTCCTATAACTATCTTAACAATTCGTTTATTTTTTCTTACATTTGGATGATTAAACGTTTTTTTATTTTTTTGAATGGGTACATACTTATTCAAATCTTTAAAAGGCTTTTTATAATCATATGCATTCTTTTTATAATCATAACTTTCAGAAACCGTATGATAATTATGACTTGCTTCACTATGTACACTTGTATCAGGGGTTACTTTTTTTATTGGATCAGACTTACGATAAATTGTAGGACTTCCACAATTAGAACAATATTCTTGATAAGGATAAATAAGTTTTGAACAGACTGGACACGTTGTTTTCCCGATTTGTTTATGTCCACATAAATGACATTCAATGCTATTTCCTATTTCTGCTCCACAATATTTACATTTCATATTCCCACTCCTTTTTTCAATCATAACATAAAAAAGACCGCTTGGATCTTTTAAGATAATTTTTTATATAAATGATTGCCGATTGTTTGAATAATTTGTACAAAGATAATTAAGATGATACTTGTAACAACAAGATAAGGAATCTTATAAGCTTGATAGCCATAACGAATCGCTATATCTCCAAGTCCTCCTGCTCCTAAGGCACCACCCATTGCACTATAACCAATAATACTAATCATTGTAAGCGTAATTCCTGATAAAATAGCAGGAAAAGCTTCTTTTAAATAAATACGATAAATGATTTGAAAATCACTAGCTCCAAATGATTTAGCTGCTTCAATTAACCCAACATCAACACTTCTTAATGCACTTTCAATGACTCTAGCAACAAATGGAATAGCTGAAATTGTAAGTGGCACAAGAGCTGCTGTCGTTCCAATCGCTTTACCAGCAATTAATCTTGTAAGTGGAATCACAATGACCATTAAAATAACAAATGGGAAACTTCTAAAAATATTAACAAGAATATCTAAAATTGTATAAACGACCTTATTTGGTTTTAATCCATCCGGTGCAGTGAGTGTTAAAATAATTGCTGGAACAAAACCTAAAATAACAGCAAAGAAAGTTGATCCAATGACCATATATAACGTTTCATACGTTGCTTTTAAAATAACATCACTCATACAATTTCCTCCCATGTAATTTTTTCTTGATCTAAATAATTTCCTACTGCTTGTAGATCTTTTTCATCAATATTGATAATAAGGCTTCCCATCATGGAACCTCTAAAGTTTTCAAGTTTTCCTTGGCAGATATCAAAGTTGATATCAAGTGTTCTAGCAAGTTGTGTAATCGTATGTGATTTGGAATTATTATTTGTAAAGAATAATTTAATATTTTTACCAGTTTGTGGCAGAATTTCAATATCATCGCCCACAAATTTTTGAATTTCTTGATTTGGTGCCACAAAAAGTTCTTCCGGTTTACCCACTGATAAAACACGTCCATCTTTAAGAAAAGCGACTTTATTACAGATTTGTTTAATAACTTCCATTTGATGTGTGACAACTACAATCGTAATATTCATCTCTTTGTTGATTTTTAATAATAGATTTAAGATATCTCTTGTAATTTGTGGATCTAATGCTGATGTAGCTTCATCACATAAAAGAATTTCGGGATTTAAAACAAGTGCTCGAGCAATCGCTACTCTTTGTTTTTGTCCTCCACTTAATTGACGAGGATAAGCTTGACTTTTTTCTTCTAATCCCACCAATTTCAAAAGTTTTTCAATTCTCTGTTTATTTTCTAAACTATGAGGATCTTGTTTCCAAAACTTTAATGGTAAAGCAATATTATCATAAACATTTAATCTATTTAAAAGATTAAAGTTTTGAAAGATCATACCCATTTCTTTTTGAATATTACTCATTTGTTTTTTATTTAAAGATGAAATTGCTTGTCCATCAACAATCACTTCTCCTTTTTGAAAATTCTCTAGACCATTGAAACAACGTAGCAATGTTGACTTACCTGCTCCACTTTGTCCAATGATTCCAAAAATATCTCCTTTTTCTATCTTAAAAGAAATATCTTTGAGCACTTCTAAAGAGCCATAACTTTTATACAAATTTTTTATCTCAATCATAAACCTCTTCCTCTCAACCAAAAAAACATTTTCCTATATGGCAATATCCTTGGGGATTCTTTTCTAAATATTTTTGATGATATTCCTCTGCTTCATAGAAATTATCGAGTGGTTGTATCTCAACAAGCACTTTTTCTTGATAATTTTTTTGAATTTCATTTGTTTTATTTTGAATAATTTCTAAGTCACTTTCATTTGTATAATAAATACCTGTACGATAAGAAATACCTTCATCTTCACCTTGTTTATTTAAAGAAGTAGGATCAATTATTTTATAATAATCATCCAATATTTGATTTAAACTTCGAAGACTTTCATCATATTCAATTTTTACCGTTTCAACGTGTCCTGTTTTTTCTGCTTTAACATCTTCATATTTTGGATTTTCAGTATGCCCATTAGCATAACCTACTGTTGTTTTTATAATTCCATCAAATTGATCAAAATATTTTTGAACGCCCCAAAAGCATCCTCCAGCTAAATAAATAACACTCATTTTAAATCTCCTTATTTTGTAGGATCTGTAAAGACAGCTTGAACAGAACCTTTATATTTTTTGATATAATTTTTCACTTTTTTTGATTGTAATGCTTTCTTTAAAGCTTTTGCTTTAGCTGTATTTTCATTTCCTTCTTTAACTACTAAGTAATTGATATAAGGTTGTGCTTCTTCATCTGTAAAACTTTCTGTTAATAAAACGTTTGTGCTATCTCCTAAATTATGTTCTAATGCATAGTTACCATTAATAACTGCAACATCTACATCTGGTAAGTTGTTTGGTAAATTGGCTGCTTCTAATTCTTCAATTTTATAATTATGTGGATTTGCTGTAATACTTGATGCTGTATAAAGTGTATCATCGTTTAATTCAATTAAGTTATTTTTAGCAAGTAAAGCAAGTGCTCTTGATTCATTTGAACCATCGTTTGGTACAGCAATTGTAGCTCCATCTTTTAAATCATCTAATGATTTTAAGTTTTCTGAATAGAGAGCCATTGCTTCATAATGAATACCGGCTACGGCTTTTAAATGTAATTTTCTTTCTTTATTTTGTTCTTTTAAATACGCTAATGTTTGGAAATAGTTAGCATCTAAATCTCCATCTTCTAATGAAGTATTAGGTGTTACATAATCTGTAAATTCAGTCACTTCTAATGTATAACCTTCTTTTTCTAACTCATCTTTAACGACATCATTTAATATCTCCGCATGCGGTATAGCTGTTGCTCCTATTTTAATTGTTTTATCATCGTTTGATGATCCATTAGCACATCCTGCAATTGATAATGCGAATGCTGCTGATAATAATAATTTTAATCCCTTTTTCATTTTTCTTTTCCCCTTTTTCTTTTATTACAATACAACAAACAAAAAACTCGTCCTTTATACAAAGGACGAGTTACCTCGCGTTACCACCTTAATTTAAAATAACCTCACGATTATTTCCTCATCGAGTACCATCATACTCTATCACTTTAACGGGTGAATCCGTCATAGCCTAACCAACTTGGCTCGGTATGCAACTCCAAGGCCATTTTCATTTATCTTCCATGTTTCTTTTCCACCAACCAAGAACTCTCTAGGCATTTTCAATAAATTACTTTCCTTTTCAATGTCTTTTTGTATTGTTGCTATCATAGTATACCTCTATGAATTAGATGTCAATAGTTTTTATTCATTTTCATCTTTTTCTACATAATTTACATCAATAACATCGTCACTCCCATTACGGTAAGCTTGACCTGATTGATAAGCCGCTTTTTTCTCTGCTATTTCTTTTTCAATTCTTTCATTATATTCTTTCAATTGTTTTTCATATAAGTATCTTCTAATAAAAGAATAAATCACAAGAATAGCAATAATGATCCATGTAATAGGACTGAATAATAAATTTAATAATAAACTTAAAACTAAAATAACAACTGCAATAACTAAAATAATTTGATAAATTGGCATTTTTTTACTCCTATTTAGAAAAATTAAATAATTCCTTCACTTCTACTTTCAAACCATCCGCTAATTTTGAAATGGCTTTTAAAGAAATATTTCTCGTACCTCTTTCAACATCTGAAATATAATTTTTAGATAATCCTGAACGAAATGAAAGTTCTTCTTGAGAGATATGTGCTCTCACTCTTAATTCTTTAATTCGTAAACCAAATAAAATGTGAATATCTTTATTCATTTTGCATTTGCATTAATTGTGCTGCTTGTTCACTTAATTTTTTAAAACGATGATGCAATCCCGATTTACTAATCGTCAGACCTGTTTCATCTTGATAAGCATTACACAATTCATTTAATGTATAATCTGGATATTTTTTACGAATCAAAGCAACAGTTCTTGTTTTTTCATCAAGCATATCAAGTCCCATAAACATCTCAATAATACTGATATCTTCTAATTGTTTATTAGAAGAAGCCATTGATTTGACCTCATTAGCAATATCACAGTTATTCCATCTGTTTACAGTATTTGACATACTTCGATCAATACGAGTACTTTCAAAATTCATCACCGATTGGCTCGCACCAATGGCTCTTAAAAAGTCTCCTATCTTCTCTGCCGATTTTAAATATATAACATATTTGTTTCTTCTTTTTGTCATTTTGGCATTTAAATGAAAATAATTCATTAATTCTTGAATAAATAACGCATATTCTTCTTCATCAACAGATAACTCTAAATGATAATTCGATGTTTCTGGGTTATTGACAGATCCTCCAGATAAAAAGATACCCGCTAAAAATGCTCTTTTACAACATTCTTTTTGAATTATTTTTTTATCAGGAAGTGTATGGAAACCTAATCCATTCATTAAACCTAAATCATCTAAGATTTCTCTTGCTTTTGAGACTTTAAGAATATAGATATTATTTTTTTGTAATTTCATTTTTCTAGAAACAAGAAACTCTATATGAGGATGATACACTTCTTTTAACATTTTATGAACTTTAGATGCTATTTTTGCATTTTCTGTTCTTATTGTAAGTAATAAACCTTGATTTGATAAAGAAAGTGTTCCATTGACTTTAATAATTGCTGATAAAATAGCTTTTTGACAACAAATATCAAAATCATTAAAAACAACTTCCTCTTTAACTTGTCTAGCAAATGATACTTTCATTAATGAACAGCATCCCTGTGTAGACGATGAACATGATACTTTTGACTATAGTGATCTGCAAAATAATTTGTTAAGCTCACTGAACGATGTTGTCCACCAGTACATCCAATACCAATGACAACATGCGTCTTTCCTTCTTTATCATATTCTTCTAATAAATAATCTAATAAATCTGTCATTTTTTGAATAAAGACTTGGGTTTCAGGTTTATCTATTACATAATCATAAACTTCTTTATCGTTTCCAGTAAGATTTCTAAGTTCCTCTATATAGAAAGGATTTGGTAAAAAACGCACATCAAAAAGTAAATCTGCATCTTTAGGTATACCATGTTTATATCCAAAGGATACAAAACTTATTCTAAATGGATCTATAGATTGGTGATTAAATTGGTTTTCTAATAACTGTTGGAACTTATTTCCTTTTAGATTTGTTGTATCAATAACCATATTTGCTTCTTTAGAAATAGGTCTTGCTAATTTTCTTTCATATCCAATAGCTTCTACAAGTGTAGCGGCTTTATTAGAAATCAAAATAGGATGTGTTCTCCTTGTTTCTTTATATCTTTTTAAAATAATATTATCATCACAGTCCAAGAAAATAACCGACACATTTAGCCAATCTACATTATTTAAAAAACGAATGGCTTTTGGCGCATCAGCTAAACTTACTGCCATTGCTATTCTTTGATAATTCGTATTATCCTTTAAAAATTCTGAAAATGCTCCTAATAAAGCAATTGGATAATTATCAATACAACAATAAGCCATATTTTCAAAAGCGGCCATCGCTGTTGTTTTTCCAGCACCTGACATACCTGTAACAATGACAATCTCAATTTTATCCATAATACCTCTCCTTTCTATTTTTCGTATCTATTCTATCAAAATTCATCTATAAATAAAAGCCAGATGTAACCATCTGAACTTTTATTTTAATGAAGCAATGTATTGTCCAGCAATAGCACCATCATTTGTAGCCGTAACAACTTGTCTTAATTGTTTATTTCTTACATCTCCTGCTACAAAGATTCCTTTAACAGCTGTTTCCATATTTTCATTTGCATCTATATAACCTGCTGAATTGACAATTCCTAATGATTTTGCACATTGTGTCATAGGATCCAAACCAATAAATGGGAAAATACCATTGACCATTAATTCTTCTTTTTCACCTGTCTCACTATTTTCTAAAACAAGACCTTTTACTTTGTTATCTTCTTCTAAAATCTCAGCTGGTTTTCTTTTAAAATGAACTTCAATATTTTCACTTTTTAATAAACGGTCTTGAATAATTTTATCAGCTCTAAAAACATCTCGTCTTACAATTAAATGTACTTTTTTACATAATGTTGCAAGATACATTGCTTCTTCAAGCGCTGAATTTCCACCACCGATGACAGCAACTTCTTGATTTTTAAAGAAAGGACCATCACAGACAGCACAATAAGAAATTCCACGTCCAACAAGTTCATTTTCTTTTTCAAGATTCATTTGTCTTTCTTTTGTACCTGTCGCAATTAAAACATATTTTGTTTGATATGTTTGTTTAGCAGTGACAACTTCTTTGTAATCTCCGTAATCTTTAATATCTAAAACTTCACCATATTCCATTTTTGCTCCAAAACTCAAGGCACTTTCATACATTGTAAAAGCAATTTCTGGGCCTGGTGTTGGTTTAAGTCCAGGATAGTTTTCAATTTGGGCAGTAACATTTAATTTACCACCTGGAGCTGCACTATCAAATATTAAAACATCTAATCCCGCACGACTCGCATATAAACAAGCACTTAACCCCGCAGGTCCAGCACCAATAATTATTAAATCTAACATTTTTCTTTCTCCTTTATATAATTTATAAATTCTTGATAATCATTAATTAACAAATCTGGATGTTCTTTTTCTATAAGAGCATATCCTTTAGGTGACCATTTCACTCCTACTGTTTTAATTCCCGCATTTTTACCTGCTTGAATATCAGTTACATTATCACCTACATAATAACCTTCTTGACAATTTAATTTTTTTAATGCACATAATATTCCTTCAGGATCAGGTTTTGAACGTTTCACATCATTTTCTCCAATGATGACATCAAAATATGGCGTTATATTAAATAAATCCAATCCTAATATAGCTGCTTCTTTATATTTTGTTGTAACTACAGCTAGAGGAAAGTCTTGTGCTTTTAAATATTTTAACATTTCTTCAACATATGGATAAATTGTGACATAATCTTCATGATGTGCATGATTATATTCTCGATAATATTGAATTAATTCATCCACTTGATCTTCTTCTACATATCGACTAAAGGTATTTTTTAAAGAAGGCCCTAGAAATGAAAGCAGTTCTTCTTCACTTAAAGTATAACCTGGTTTATATTTTTTAAATGTGTGTATAAATGATTTTTTTATTAATAAATTTGTATTTAAGAGTGTTCCATCTAAATCAAAAATAATTGCTTTTTTCATACTTTTCTCCTTAATGTAAATTATTATATCTATTTTACAAAAAAAAGATAGTCTTATGCACTATCTTTCCTCCAATACATCTTGTCCTTTAAAATGACAATAAATAAATCCTATTAAACCAACAATAACAAATACAATAGAAACAAGTTGTGCTGTTTTTAATCCAAAAACATATAAACTATCTGTTCTAAATGCTTCTATGAAAAAACGAATAACTCCATACCAAATAAAATAAGTAAAAAACTGAATTCCTTGTTTTTGTTGGTACTTTCTAATAATAAAGAAAATAATTAAAAAACCAATCACACATCCTAAGGATTCATATAAAAATGTAGGTTGATAATATTGACCATGAATATACATTTTATCAATGATAAACTGTGGTAAATGAAGTGCTTTTAAGAAACTTAAATCAACTGCACTTCCATAAGCTTCTTGATTAAAGAAGTTTCCCCATCTCCCACATGCTTGGGCAATAAGGACACCTGGCATGATGGCATCCCCCGCAACAAGAAATGAAATATTTCTTTTTTTAAAGAAGAAATAACTATAAATAAGTCCTGTGATAAGTCCTCCTTGAATAGCAAGTCCTCCATGATTGATCATAATGATTTCCATCGGATTATTAGCATACAATTCATTCCACATAAAAATCACATACCAAATTCTAGCACCAATGATTCCTACAAATAATAAACCAAAAACATAATCAGAAAGTATTTCTTTTGAATAACCTAATTTTTTAAAATGATATTGCCCTAAAAAATAAGCAATTGCTGCACCTGTCAATATACAAACTGCATACCATTGTATAGAAAGTGGTCCAATTTCTATAAAGGTATTAAAACTTGGGAAGAATCTCATTGTTCTTGTTTATTATGATCAATATTTTTAAGAATACGTTCAACAAATTCTTTACTTGAATCAATACCTACGTCACGTAAACGCATATTCATAACTGCCGCTTCAATAATAACCGACATACTACGACCACTTGATACAGGAACAACTATTTTAGGAATTTTAATTCCTAAAACATCTTCTGAAATATCATTTTCTTCAACCCCTACACGTGTATATTCACGTGATGGTACCCAACGTTCTAGCTGAATCACCAAATCAACATCATTTCTATCTAAAATAGCAGAAATACCAAACATCTTAGAAACATCAATAACCCCAATTCCTCTAATTTCTAATAAATTAGCAAGAACAGCAGGTGCTTTACCAACGATTTTTTGTCCTATACGATAAAGTTCTACAGCATCATCAGCAACTAATAAATGGCCTCTTTTAACAAGTTCTAAAGCAATTTCTGATTTACCGATTCCACTATCCCCTTTAATAATGACACCTTTACCATGAATATTTAGAAAAACACCATGCATTAATGTTTCTCTTGCAAGTTTTTCTTCTAAAGTATTCATAAGTTCACTTGATACAACACCTGTAATCATTTCTGTTTGAAAAATTGGAAAGTTTCTTTCATCAGCAATATTTTTTAATACTTCAGGACAAGGATGTCCTTTACAAATTAGAATACAAGGTACTTCTTCATTAATTAAACACGGAAAGATTTCTTTTTGTCTTTCTTCTGTCATCTCAGCAATAAAAGCCATTTCTTTATCACCAAAGACAATAATTCTTCTAAAGTCACTATGTTTAAAGAATCCTGCTAATTCAAAACCTGGTCGATTGATTTCACCAGTTAAAATAACTCTTTTTAAAGATTCTTCATTTCCTGTAACTTGTTGATAATTTTTATTATTCCCTAATAATTTTTCTACTGTAATTGATTTCATCTTTTTTCTCCTTAAAGCATTGATTTCAAGAACTGACCTGTATAACTTTTTTCACACTTTGCTACTTTTTCTGGAGTACCTGTAACAACAATTGTTCCTCCTCCAGCTCCACCTTCAGGTCCTAAATCAATGATATGATCTGCTACTTTAATAACATCTAAATTATGTTCAATAACAATAATTGTATCTCCTTGATCAACAATACGTTGTAAAACATCGATAAGTCTTGCAACATCATGACTGTGTAATCCAGTTGTTGGTTCATCAAGAATATAAACAGTTTTTCCTGTTGACTTCTTTTGTAATTCACTTGCAAGTTTAACTCTTTGAGCTTCTCCACCAGAAAGAGTTGTTGCACTTTGACCAAGTTTAATATAACCAAGACCAACATCATAAAGTGTTTGGATCTTATTTCTAATTTTTGGTAAATTATCAAAGAAATCTACCGCTTCTTCTACTGTCATTTCTAAAACATCATAAATATTTTTATCTTTATAAGTCACTTGTAAAGTTTCTTCATTATATCGTTTACCTTCACATTGTTCGCAAGGAACGTAGACATCTGGTAAAAAGTGCATTGAAATTTTCTTTAGTCCATCACCTTGACACGCTTCACAACGACCACCTTTAACGTTAAATGAGAATCTTCCTTTATCATAACCTCTCATTTTCGCTTCATTTGTTTGTGCAAATAAATCACGAATATCATCGAAGACACCTGTATAAGTTACTGGATTTGAACGTGGTGTTCTTCCAATTGGATCTTGTGAAACTTCTATGACTTTATCAATATTTTCAATTCCCAAGATTTCTTTATGTAAGCCTGGTCTCTCTTTTGATTGATAAACATATCTCATTAATGATTTTCCTAAAATATCATTCACTAATGTTGATTTACCACTTCCTGATACTCCTGTAACGACATTGAATTTACCAAGAGGAAATTTAACATTAATATTCTTTAAATTGTGTTCCTTAGCCCCTTTGACTTCAATAAATAAGCCATTCCCTTTACGTCGTTTTTGAGGAACTTCAATCTTTCTATTTCCAGATAAATATTGTCCTGTAATAGAATCTTTACAATTCATAACTTCTTCTGGTGTCCCTGCACAAATGACTTGTCCACCATGAACACCAGCTCCTGGACCAATATCAACAATAAAATCTGAAGCTCTCATTGTATCTTCATCATGTTCAACAACGAGAACGCTATTTCCCAAATCTCTAATATCTTGTAAAGATTTAATAAGCTTTTCATTATCTCTTTGATGTAAACCAATAGATGGTTCATCTAAAACATATAATACTCCCGTAAGACGTGTTCCAATTTGAGTTGCTAGACGGATACGTTGAGCTTCTCCACCAGATAATCCTCCTGCACGTCTAGCAAGTGTTAAGTAACCAAGACCAACATTATTTAAGAATGTAAGACGATCATTGATTTCTTTAACAACTAATCGAGCAATATTCATTTCATAGTCTGTTAATTTTATATTTTGAATAAAATGTAAAGCATCCTCAATTGATTGTTCTGTAAATTCAGCAATATTTAAACCACCGACTCTTACAGAAAGAACTTGATCATTAAGTCTTCTTCCCTTACATGTAGGACAAGTATGTTCTGACATAAAGGATGCATACCATTCTTTTGACCATTTTGAAGTTGTTTCTTCATATCTTCTTGCAATTAATGTTCTCACACCTTCAATAAATTTTGTTGTACGTGAGACATTTCCACTATCTGATACGATTTCATAACTAATAGGTTCTCTCGAACCATCAAGAATATAACTTAATTCTTGTTTTGTAAAATCTTTTAATGGTTTATCTAAATCTATTTTATATTTCTTACAAAGAACTAAAAATCTTTGCCATTCAATACGATTTGTTCCGACTGCTGTTTTAAAATAACGAAGTCCACCTTCATTAATTGATTTACTCCAATCTGGAATCAATAAATCAACATCCACTTCATTTTTAATCCCTAATCCACGACAATCCGGACAAGCTCCTAATGGATTATTAAATGAAAATAAACGTGGTTCTAATTTAGGAACAGAAAAACCACAAATTGGACAAGCAAGATGTTCACTAAAAAGTTCTTCTGTTTTTGTTGTTAAGTTTTGAACAATGACTTCTCCACCCGTTAGTTTCAAACCGACTTCTAAAGAATCTACTAAACGACTACGATAACCTTCCTTTTTGATAATACGATCAATAACGACATCAATATCATGTTTTTTATTTTTATCAAGTTCGATTTCTTCATCTAACATGTAATTTTGTCCATCAACAACCACACGTAAATAACCATCTTTTAATAAGTCCGCAAAATAATCTTTAAAAGTTCCTTTCTTTCTTTTAACAACTCTTGCGACAACCATTAAACGATTGCCATCAGCGTATTGGTCAATCGTATCTGCCATTTGTTTAATTGTTTGACTTTCAATAACAACATCATGTTTAGGACAATAAGCTTTTCCTACACGTGCATATAACAATCTTAAATAATCATAGATTTCTGTAACTGTTCCTACAGTTGAACGTGGATTGTTAGAAGTTGTTTTTTGATCAATTGCAATAGCAGGTGATAAACCTTCAATCGCATCAACATCTGGTTTTTCCATATTGCCTAAAAACTGTCTTGCATAAGCACTTAGTGATTCTACATATCTTCTTTGTCCTTCAGCATAAATTGTATCAAAAGCTAAAGATGTTTTCCCTGAACCAGAAAGACCTGTCATAATAACAAGTTTATTTTTAGGAATATCGATATTAATGTTTTTTAAATTATTTTCTCTTGCTCCTCGAATAATTAATTTATTTTCCATCTTTTCTTCCTTTCAATAATTGAATAACACTTTCTTTGTCATGCCCTCTCATTTGTAAATCATAGGCCCAATCAAGTAATTCTTTAAAATCTTGATTAGGTTTAAATCCTAATTCTATTAAGAGTTTACCATCCACAAAAGGTTTTAATGCATGATTTCCACATCTTGAAACCTTTTCTTCAACATAAGTATCTAATGTTGAAATTGTTTCTGGACGATTTGCAAGTCGTCCTAACTTATCACATTTCGACATACATACTAAATCGTTTAAAGGAAAAATTCCTTCTATTCCTTTTAATAATTTATAGTAACTATAATCTTTGCTTTGATTTCTTACCATATTCATCAAATGCATATGATAATAGATCATTGTACGAATATATTTTTTCATTTTTTTATTTGTAAAAAAATGACTAAAATATTGATTAAAAACTTTTACACCACTTTCATTATGCCCTGGTGCTTTTCCTTCAGGAGTTGTTACTAATGGTTTTCCTATATCATGAAGTAAAGCACTCCACATGAAAGCAAGTGGCCAACTTGTTTTATCTTTACATAAAGCAGCTAAGTCAACAACTAATAAAGTATGATTCATCACATTTCCTTCAGGATGAAAATCTAATCTTTGAGGACATGTTGCTAATGTTTCTAAAGGACGAATAAGAGCATTGAGTTCTAATAAGAATTTTAAACCCATTGATGGATGTGAAGACATCAATAACTTATTATATTCTTGTTGAATTCGTTCTAAAGATAAATATTGTAAAACTCCTTCATTGACCATTTTTTGACAAATCTCTTTTGTTTTTAAATCCACTTGAAATTCAAAACGAGCCATAAATTGAGCTAATCTTAATACTCTTAAAGGATCTTCATAAAATGTTTTTTCATCAACCATTTTTAAACATTTATTTTTAATATCTTCTTGTCCTTGATAATAATCTATCAGCTTTTCATTTTGATAATCATACATCATTGCATTGATTGTAAAATCTCTTCTACGACATGCTATTTTCATATCTAAATTTTTATGAACTTCTACCTCAAATTCTCGATGTGTTTGTCCTTTTTTTCTTTCAATACGAGGTAAAGCAAAATCAAAGTTTGGTAAACAATCCAATTTTAAAATACCAAAACTTTTACCTACCTCGTTTACTTTTCCATATTGAGATAAAATATCAATAATCTCATCTATTTCTAGATCATAGATTTCTACATCTACATCATGGTAATCTACCTTTTGATACATCACCATATCTCTAACAATACCACCTACAAGATAAACTCGACCCTTTTTAGATAAAGAATCTAAAACACTTTTTTCTAAATGATTAAACTCAAACTTCACCTTGCAACTCCAACATCATATCTCTAAGTTCCATTGCTCTTTCAAAATCAAGTGCTTTTGCTGCTTCTTTCATTTGTTTTTCAAGTTCTTTAATAAGTGTTTCTTTATCTTTCTTCTTCGCTTTCTTACCTTTTTTAACAAGAGAAATGGCTTCATCCACATTTTCTTGTCCATGGATAGCTTCTCTAATTTCCTTTTTGATTGTTTGAGGAATAATACCATGTTCCTTATTATATTTTTCTTGTATTTCACGACGTCTTGCTGTTTCATCAATGGCCTTTTGCATAGAATCAGTAATTTTATCACCATACATAATAACTTTACCATGACTATTTCTAGCAGCACGTCCAATAGTTTGAATCAATGATCTTTCCGATCTTAAAAAACCTTCCTTATCAGCATCTAAAATACAAACAAGAGAAACTTCTGGTAAGTCTAATCCTTCTCTTAACAAGTTGATACCCACTAAAACATCATATTTTCCAAGACGTAGATCTCTTAAAATTTCTGTTCTTTCTAATGTTTTAGTATCACTATGCAAATAAGCAACTTTTAACCCAAGTTCTACAAGATAAGCACTGAGGTCTTCTGCCATTCTTTTAGTAAGTGTGGTAATCAATACACGTTCATTTTTTTCAATACGTTGATGAATTTCATCAATAATATCATCTACTTGACCATCAATAGGTCTTACTTCTATGATTGGATCTAATAGCCCTGTTGGTCTAATAATTTGTTCAACAACTTGATGATGGACCTTATCTAGTTCATAATCACCTGGCGTTGCAGAAACAAAGATAGCTTGATGAATCAAATCTTCAAACTCTTCAAAAACAAGTGGTCTATTATCCAAAGCACTTGGAAGTCTAAAACCATATTCTACTAATGTTTCTTTACGAGAACGATCCCCATTATACATTCCTCTAATTTGTGGAAGCATAACATGACTTTCATCTACGACAAGTAAAAAATCTTTAGGAAAATAATCAATCAATGTATAAGGTCTTTGACCTGCTTTTCGTCCATCGATATGTCGTGAATAATTTTCAATTCCTGGACACATTCCCACTTCTCTTAACATTTCCACGTCATGTCTCGTTCTTTGATCAAGACGTTCGTACTCTAATAGCTTTGTTTCATCTTTAAAATACTGTAATCGTTCTTCTAATTCCTTAGAAATCGTATCACAAGCTTTTAACATTTGTTCCTTTTTCGTTACATATCCATAAGCAGGATAAATAGTATACGTATTATAAGAACCTAAAATATGTCCTGTAAGGGGATCTACTTCGCAAATACGTTCTACTGTATCTCCAAATAATTCAATACGAATCAAATAACTTTCACTATGTCCTGGAACAATTTCAATAACATCACCACGAACCCTAAAAGTTCCTTTAGTTTGTTCAATATCATTTCTTTGATATTGACGATCGACTAAAAATGTCAATAATTCTCTACGATCAATATCTTGATCAACACGTAATGAGAAAATCATTTCTTTATACTGTTCAGGATTTCCAAGTCCATAAATAGAAGCAACTGAAGCAACAACAATGACATCTTCTCTTTCAATAAGTGAATTCATTGCTGCTGAACGCAACATTTCAATTTCATAATTTGTTTTTGCATTTTTATCAATATAGAGATCTCTACCTGGAATATAAGCTTCTGGTTGATAAAAATCGAAGTTTGAAATAAAGTACTCTACTCTATTTTCAGGAAAAAATTCTTTTAACTCTGAATATAATTGTCCTGCTAATGTTTTATTATGTGCTAAAACCAACGTTGGTTTATTATATTCTTTGATAACATTAGCAACAGTAAATGTTTTTCCTGTTCCAGTTCCCCCAAGTAAGACTTGTTCCTTTTTACCTGCTTTTAAACCATCTACAAGTTCTTGAATAGCTTGAACTTGATCTCCCATTGGTTGAAAAGGAGAAACGAGTTTAAACTGAGACATAGTTTCACCACCTTATTTTATGATTTTCATTAACTGATCATACTGTTTATCATTTTCATGATTATTGATATAAATCATCATTCTTGCAACCAGCATTTGTTTATCACTTTGACTATACTCTCCATCTACGTTTAAATGATTATCTGTTTCAAATTGTTGTAATGCTGCTTGTGTATTAACTGAAAAATAACCATCTTCTCGATCAACAGAATATCCTAAAATATTGAGCATCTTTTGCATAGATTTAATACGTGTATTTACACAATCAACTTTTAAGGTTTCTTTTACATCTTTTGTTGTAATTCCTGATAATGAAACATTATCAACTTCTTCATCAGGTGTTAGACCCTTTCCATTAATACATGTCCCATTAGGAATCATCCATTTAGCATACGTATACTTTAAAACTGATCCATCAGAAAGCGTTTTTTGAGTTTGTGCACTTCCTTTTCCATAAGTTGTTTTTCCAATAAGTTGATATCCTTTTTCACTTTGTAAAGCTCCTGCTGTTAATTCAGAAGCACTTGCTGTATTTTCATTTACAAGAATATAACCATTTTCAAATTCATATTTTTTATCTGATTCTGCATAATATTTTTTTGCTGCACTATTTTTTTCTTTCATTTGATAAATTACTTCATCTGAAGTAAAGAATAAATCTAAAATATCTGTAGCAGCTGTTAAATAGCCTCCACCATTATCTCTTAAATCAATAACTAATGTTTGAATATTTTTCTTTTTAAACATTTCTAAGGCTGTTTCTACTTGCTTAGCAGTATCTGTTCCAAAAGTTGATAATTCAATATATCCAAAAGATACATTTCCTTGTTTTCTTATTTCATAAAAAGCAGAAGTATCTAATGCGCCTCTTGTAACTGTCACATCACTTGTTTTTTGATTACTTAAAATCGTTAATGTAACTTCTGTTCCATCTTCACCTCGCACGTAGTCTCTTACTTGATCAGTACTTGCTTGTGCTAATTCATTTCCATCCGCTTTCGTGATAATATCGCCAACTTTTAAGCCTGCTTTACTTGCTGGTGAATCACTATATACTTTAGTAATCATGGCCCCTTGTTCTACCATAGAAAAACCTACACCGATGCCTTGATAATTTCCAGCAACTGTTTGATTAAATTCAACAGCTTCTTTGCTTGTTAGATAACTTGAATGAGGATCATTTAATCCTGCAACCATTCCTTCAATAGCAGAGGTATTTAAACTTACATCTTGATCATTCGTATTTACCCAATACTTATCTAAAGTATCATAAACTTCATTAATAATACTGCTATCATTTTTACTTTTAACAATAACATTCTTTTTTGAAACATAGCCTGCAAAATACCCAATTGCAAGACAGACAATAATCAAAATAACAATTAAAACTTCTTTGATTGGTCTTTGTTTTGTTTCTTGTTTTACTTCTTTTTTTGGCGGTCTAATAAAATCATCCATCATTTTCACCTCACCATAACATATTATCATATTTTAAAGTGCATTAATATCATTTATCAAAACCTATTTATTAGTTTCTTTTTTAGACACATTATATCGTTTTTTTATTCATAAGTCACGCTTTTTGCATAGCTCATTTATTTTTTTGGCGTATTTTTTGAGTAATTGTCTTCATATATGAATGAAATGGTTTCACCTTTTCTTGATGACCACCAACATATTCTTTAAAACATTATGCAAAATATTCTTTTTTTGTCTTTTGATTAAATAATGTTCTATATTTCTTATATAACTCTGTAAACTGTTTAGAAGAACTAAATTGATGTTTTTCATCAAAATAATGACCTAATTCATGAATAATTACTCCTTCACTTGTCACATTATCAAGATGTGGATGAACTAAACGAATCGTTTTAGGAGGAATCATTTCCCCTGAAATAATCAAATCATTCTTTTTAATACTGTAGTTATAAAGTTCTATCTTCCCGCCAGTATTAAAAAAGATTTCTAAAAACTGTTGATCAAAATGATAATGATATCCTCCTTGGAGTTCTTCTTTAATATAGCTATCACCAAATTCATTAGTTTCTAACCAACTATCTTTAAATTCTTTTTCTACATAAACATGTTTTTGGATTTCTATCATTGATGTTTTAGAGGAACACCCTGTAAGAAGTAATAATAAAATACATAATATTTTTTTCATGTCTAACTCCTTTTATTAAACTATAAATAAAAAAGGTATCTCTACCTTTTATAATAATTGATAAATCATAATCATGAATGGCATCGTAATAATACTAAAAATAACCCCCATTACATTCATAATACTTGCATACCCTGGATGTTTATTATAGAGTTGTGCAAATTGTGTAATTGTTGCCGCTGGTGGTGCAGATGCAGCTAAAATTGTAATCAACAAAATTTTGTCAGCATCAACTGTTAAACGAGACATACCTGTAAATTTAAAAATAAGAATCATAATTAATGGAAAGACAACTAATCTAAATAAAGAAATTAAATATGTTCTCTTTTCTACAAAAATACTCCTTAAATCCATTTCTCCAATAAGCATTCCAATAACAATCATCGCTAATGGTCCCATCATACTTCCTACTTTAGAAAAAGTATCAACAAGTAAAGATGGTAATTGTAATTGGAACATAAAAAGACAAATTCCAATAATGATAGCAATAATATTAATATTTAATAGAATCTTTTTTATATCAAATGATGGTTCATTACAAACAAGACTTTTAGCATGTGTCCATAATAAAATAGTTTGTATAACCATATAACCACTTGAATAAATGACCCATTCATTTCCTAAAATGGCTCCTACTAAAGGAATAATTAAATTACCAGAATTTGAATAAATAAGTGTTGCTTTTTCAATAGGTGTAAAACCAAAAATTTTTCCTAATAAATTAGCAAATGGAATAAAAATGATATGTACTAAAATAGCCCCTAAAAAAGATATTCCTAAACCAATCAACTTATCTGATGTAAAATCAATCATAAAAGAATTGATAATGGCACAAGGGCATGCAACATATAAAAGTAAAATAGATAATACTTTACTATTTTCCGCTGTTAAAACTCGACCTCTTACAAGCAAAAAGCCAAAAAAAATCATAATAAATAATTGACATATTTGTTGAATTAACAAAATACTTAATTCCATTATATTCACCTCAAGGGATAGTTTATACTAATTATTTTAAATATGTAAAAGCTTTCATTATTTGAAAATAAAAAACCACTTAAAATAAAAAACCACTTAAGGAAAAATTCTTAAAACATAAAAAAAAAGAAGGAACTGGCAACGAGCTATTTTCGCACAATGTACTA
>NZ_JAJDKA010000039.1:0-26241 GCF_020589945.1 Faecalibacillus sp. MSK20_93
TTGTAATTGACGGTGAAGGTTCAAAGGTTATTTGCAAAGACTAATTTGAAAATTCCAATCTAATAAATTGCATGATAACTTAGAGTAAAAATGAATACCCATTAGCCGGAAATGAATAGAAAATGAATAAAAGAGTGGTGTTTCGTATAATTATGAGTTAGTATGCATCAGACACATTTTTGTAAAAAGGGAGTTAATTTATGTAAAAAAAATAATTTGGAATATATAGAAATAGATGTTCCGTCTTATCCAATAGCTATATCTTGTAAAGGAAACTATTATTTTAGAAGTGGGAGTACATCACAAAAGTTGGCAGGTATTGAATTAGAAAGTTTTATTTTACGTAAAAGAGGAGCAACTTGGGATAACGTTCCATACCCATTAGTAAAAATAGAAGATTTAGATCAAAACGCTATTCAAAAGTTTAAAGAACTTGCAATTCGTAAAAAAAGAATAGATGATACGATTTTAGAAGAAGATACGGAAACATTATTAGATAAACTTCATTTGATAAATAATGGTTATCTTACAAATGCTGCCTTACTTTTGTTTTCAAAAGATCCAGAGAGATATTTTACAGGTGCTTTTATAAAAGTAGGATTTTTTGAAACAGATGCTGATTTAATTTATCAAGATGAAGTAAGAGGATCACTTTTTGAACAAATTGATAAAGTTATAGAACTTATTTTCTTTAAATATATGAAAGCTAAGATTTCATATGATGGACTTCAAAGAGTTGAAGAATACTTTGTAAGTGAAGCAAGTATGAGAGAAGCTATATTAAATGCTATTGTTCATAAACAATATGAATCTGGTGTACCAATACAAATAAGTGTTTATAAAGATAAGCTCTATATTACAAATGTTGGAAAGCTTCCAGATCATTGGACAGAAGAAACTCTTTATCAAAAACCTGGCTCTAAGTCCTATAATCCTAATATTGCGCATGTTTTCTATTTAGCAGGACATATTGAGTCATGGGGAAGAGGTATAGAAAAAATATTTGATTCCTGTATAGAAAATGATTTACCAATGCCAAAATATTATATTAATCCTACGGATATTATGATTGAATTTGATGCACCTCAAAGATTGGTGATTGATAACTTTTCAAAGGTGACTAATAGGGTGAACGATACAATGAATAAGATACTAGAATCCCTATATGATGATCCTGGATATACAATTACCGAACTTGCAAATATTATGAAAATGAGTAGAAAGAGTATTTCAAATAATATTAAAAAGTTAAAGGATTTAGGAATTATTGAAAGAGTTGGAAATAACAAAAAAGGATATTGGAAAATAAAGAGATAGGAGAAGGTATGTTAAAAGTAAGTAATATTGCAGTTTCTTTAGATGAAAAAGATTATGCTAAAGTTATTGCGAATACATTAAATATAAGAAAATCACAAGTAAAGAATGTAAAGATTGCTAAAAAGGCAGTCGATGCAAGAAGAAAGAATAAAGTACATTTTAATATGGGCTTTACTTTTGAATATGTCGATGAAGATCAATTATTAAAAACACATAGTAAACAAGTAAGTAAAGTTAAAGAATATCATTATGACAAGTTAACACCAAATAATCAAACAATTATGGTTGTTGGAAGTGGGCCAGCAGGATTATTTTGTGCCTATAATTTAGCGCGTAGTGGGCAAAATGTAATTTTGATTGAACAAGGTAAATGTGTTGATGAAAGAAAAAAAGATATCGATACTTATTTAGAAACAGGTAAGTTAAATACTCAAAGTAATGTTCAATTTGGAGAAGGAGGAGCAGGAACGTTCTCTGATGGAAAGTTGACGACAGGTATTAAGGATTATCGTAAACAATTTGTATTGAATACTTTTTATGAACATGGTGCAAGTGAAGATATTCTTTACTTAAATAAACCACATTTAGGAACAGATGTTTTAATTAATGTGGTTAAAAATATTAGAAAAGATATTGAAAAATGTGGAGATGTTCGTTTTGAAACAAAATTGGTAGATATTATTATTGAAGATAATCAATTAAAAGAAGTTGTTTTAGAAAATAATGAAGGAACATATAAAGAAAAAGTAGATCAACTGGTATTGGCTATTGGTCATAGTGCGAGAAAAACCTATGAAATGCTTTATCAAAAACAATTAGAAATCTCTCAAAAAGCTTTTGCAGTGGGAATGCGTATTGAACATAGTCAAGAATTTATTAATAAAAACCAATATGGAAAATTCTATGATCATCCTGCATTAAAAGCGGCTGATTATAAATTGGCGGTGCATACAAGTCAAAAAAGAGGAGTCTATACTTTCTGTATGTGTCCTGGTGGTTATGTCATGAATGCAGCCAGTGAAGAAAAAAGACTGGTTGTTAACGGGATGTCAAATTATAAACGTGATAATAAATACGCTAATAGTGCTATCTTAGTCAATGTGACACCTAATGATTTTGGTAGTTCACATCCGCTTGCTGGGATGTATTTTCAAAGAAAATTAGAAGAAAAAGCTTTTGAACTAGGAGGAAGTGATTATTCAATTCCAGTTCAAAGAGTGGAAGATTATTTAGAAAATAAAGAAAGTAAAGAAAAAATAGAGACAAGTTTAAAAAGAGTTAAAAATGCTAATCTCAATGCATTACTTCCTGAAACCTTGAATATAAATTTAAAAGAAGGACTTCTTTTAATGAATAATAAGATTAATGGATTTACAAGTAATGCCACATTACTTGGTGTTGAATCAAGAAGTTCTGCACCAATCCGTTTTTATCGAGATGAAAATATGGAAAGTAATATTAAAGGGATTTATCCAATTGGCGAAGGTGCTGGATATGCTGGAGGTATTATGTCAAGTGCAATTGATGGTTTGAAATGTAGTGAGGTATTACTCAAAGGAGAGAGATAATGTGTCATTATTTGAACTTGTTGTTATTTCAATTTCATTAGCGATGGATGCTTTTACTGTTTCGATGATGTATGGTATTTCTATGCCAAAAGGAAATATTAAGAAACAAAGCTTCATTGCTTTTTATTTTGGCTTTTTTCAGGCATTGATGCCTTTTTTAGGATATCATTTAGGATGTGTATTTTCAAAAAAGATACAAGCCTATGATCATTATATCGCTTTTATTTTTTTAATGATTGTTGGCATCAATATGTTAAAAGATGCTTTTAGTGAAGAAGAGACAAATTATAATTTTAAATTATTAGATTTAACAATTCTTGCTTTTGCAACAAGTATTGATGCTTTTGCTATTGGTATGACTTTTGCTTTTTTAGAAGTAGCTATTTATCAAGCTTTATTGATTATAGGAATTATTACTTTTCTATTATGTTTGTTTGCTTTACAAATTGGACGTTATTTAAACAATAAGTTTCAAAATAAGGCACTTATTTTTGGGGGCATTGTTTTGATTTTAATTGCTTTTAAAACATTGTTGGAGCATCTCTTTTGAAAAAAGTATATAATGAAATAGGTGACAAGTATGAAAGAAGAAGAAAAAATTATAAAAAATACTATAAAGAGAACAAAAGAATATGATCGAACACTTTCTCCCTATGCTTGTAAAACAAGTGAATGCCAAAAATTAAGAAAAGAAGAAAGTGAACATGAAGAGTTTGATATTCGTTGGCCTTTTGAAGAAGATATTGATCGTATTTTATATTGTAAATCTTATCAACGTTACACAGATAAAACACAGGCTCTTTCATTTTTTCAAAGTGCCCATATTTCTAAACGTTCAATCCATGTTCAATGGGTTTCACGTATTGCCAGGCAAATAGGAAAAGGTTTGAATTTAAATTTAGATTTAATTGAAGCGGCTGCTTTAGGACATGATTTAGGACATGCTCCTTATGGTCATGTAGGAGAAAGAGCGTTGAATGAAAAACTACAAGAAAAAGGTTTTGGATATTTTTGTCATAATGCTAATAGTGTACGAAATATTCTTTATTTAGAAAGGAATGGGAAAGGCTATAATGTTTCTTTACAAGTCTTAGATGCTATTTTGTGTCATAATGGTGAAATGCTTTCTAAAAAATATGAACCAGATCGTAAAAAAACAAAAAAACAATTCTTACAAGAGTATCATGATTGTTGGCATAAAGAAAATGCCAGCCTTGAGTTAAAACCAATGACTTTAGAAGGATGTGTGGTTCGTATTTCAGATGTGATTTCTTATATTGGAAAAGATATTGAAGATGCTATGAGTGTAGGTATCTTACAAAAGAAAGATCTTCCTGAAAATGTAGTAAAAGTATTAGGAGATAATAATAAATCAATTATGAATAAATTAATTGGTGATTTGATGATTCATAGTTATCAAAAACCATATTTACGTTTTTCTCATGAAGTCTTTGAAGCATTATCATCCCTACTTTCCTTTTTAGGAGAAAAAGTCCATCATCATCCTGTTCTTGAAAAAGAAAATGCTAAACTTTCAAGAATGGTTAAAGAACTCTTTGATGTTTATTTAGAAGAATTGGAAAATAATGATCAAGATTCGAATATTGTTAAGTTTAAAAATAAGATGGTAGAAAATTATCAAAATATGCCCAATCCTTTGATTGTTTCTGATTATTTATCAATGATGACGGATACTTATGTTTTAAATGATTATGAAAGAAAATTTTTACCAATACTTCATGGTGAAAAACTTTAATAATTATTTTATTTGGTGTAAAATATAAATATACAGGAGGGATGGCTTATGAAATTAATTATTGCTATCGTAAATTCTGATGATAGTTCATCAGTACAAGCCGCACTTACAGAAGAAGGATACTTCGTTACAAAATTATCAACAACAGGTGGATTCTTAAAGAAAGGAAATACAACATTCTTTATTGGAACAAATGATGATAAAGTTGAACATGCTGTAGGTATTATTAAAGAAAATTCTAAAAAACGTGTAGAAAAAGAACCTACTGTTCCACCTACTGAAATGGGAGAATTCTTTACTCCGATCATGGTAGATGTACTTGTTGGTGGAGCAACAGTTTTTGTATTAGATATTGAACAATTTGAAAAATTTTAGAAAAAGGACATTGTCCTTTTTTTTTAATCCTTTATAATATTTGTGGGTGAAATTATGTCTATCAAATTATTAAATGAAAAAAGAATGGATGAATTAATACAATTTATCCATCAAGAAGAAATAACAAAAGAATATTTAAAACAAAATCAAAAGATTATTTATATCAATGAAAATCAAAATATCAATGGGGTTATTATTTTTGATGTTATCAAAAATGAAATAGAACTTTGTTTAGGAACTGATGAAATTAAACAACAATTAATAGCAGTCATTAAAAAAATAGCTCTAAAAGATATCGTTTATCAAAATAAAATCATACAAATAAAAACAAAAAAACAATTTAAACACTATGAAGAAGTCTATGACTTTATTCATCAACAAAAAGATCGTGTCTATAGTTTAGATAACTTTAAAAAATATATGCAAGAATTTTATAATATCCAACATGCTTTAAAATGTATCCATGTTTGTGGAACAAATGGGAAAGGTTCGACTGTTAATTACATGAAAGAAGTTTTAAAAAAACAGGGGTATATTGTAGGAACTTTTACTTCACCAGCACTTATTTCTAGGTTAGATGTCGTACGTATCAATGATGAATGGATCAAGGAACAATTTATTGTTGATGTTGCTAATAGATATGTGGATAATTGGTTAAAGTATGAGATTTCTTTATTTGAAATAGAAGTTTTTATTTCTATTCTTTATTTTATTTATCAAGGAGTCGACTATGCTATTTATGAAGTTGGTTTAGGTGGAGAATTAGATGCAACGAATATTATTTTACCAATGGTTTGTGTTAATACGAATATTGGGTTAGATCATATGGATTATTTAGGTGATAGCTATGAAAGTATTGCTAGAGCGAAAGCAGGAATTATTAAAGATCATGTTGATTTTATTACCGGAGAACATAAACAAGAATGTGTTGATATTTTTAGAGATACTTGTGAAAAGCGTCATAGTCATTTGATTCGTTTAGATCGTATTCATGATTTACAAGATGGTGAAAATGTTAAATATACATATAAGGATTATAATATTGTTTTAAATACACCAGCTCTTTATCAAATTGAAAATAGTGCTTTAGCATTAGAAACCTTATTATATTTAAAGAAACATCATTTTATTGAATTAGATGAATCTTCAATTGTTGAAGGTTTATTTGAAGCTAAGTGGGCAGGACGTTTTGAAATCATAAGTGAAAAACCACTGATTATTTTAGATGGGGCCCATAATCGAGAAGGTGTTGATGAACTCTATCGTTCTGCACGTAAATTACATAATTTAAAAATCATCTTTTCAGCATTAAGAGATAAAGATACGGACTATATGATTGAAAGATTATTAGATTTGACGTATGATATAACCGTCTGTGAATTTAAACATCCACGTAGTCAAAGTGCAAAATTATTAGCAGGGGACTATCCGGTAAAAATTGAACCGGACTTTAGAAAAGCTTTAGACGATATTTATTTACAAGAAGGAACATTTTTGATTACGGGATCATTGTATTTTATTTCTGAAGTAAGGAAATACTTATTACAAAAGATTCATAGCAAATACTAAAGAAGGAGGAGTCTACTTTTAGTAGCAATTGTGTACGGTTTTATATCGGAATTAACGCCCGTGGACTAGCAAGAGGACGAAGCGGGAAAGCATATGTACGGTTTTATATCGGAATTAACGCCCATGGACTAGAAAGAGGACGAAGTGGGAAAAAACATATGTACGGTTTCTTACCGGAATTAACGCCTGTGGACTTATAAGAGGACGAAGCAGGAACAATTGGTTTTTTTAAGTAGCAATCAAACGATGATTCAAATTATTTTAGGGGTTATTATTGTTTCGATTGGGATATTTGTTTTTTATAAATATCCAATGAAAAGCGATGTGCGACAAATGACATTGGGGGCTTTATTTGTCATTCTAGCTATTATTTTAAAAAGGTTAGCTGTGATGGTACCTTTTCTTGGCTTTCCAAGTTTAAAAATTACATTAGAGGTATTACCTTTAATCGTTGCTGGTTTAATATTACAACCAGGGTATTGTTTTATAGTTTCTATTGCCACAGATTTTCTAGGTCTTGTTCTAGCAAATGCTGGAGGATTTCCTTTCTTAGGATTTACTTTAAATGCGGTTTTACAAACTGAAATACCATGTCTATTAAAGATTTATTTAAATGAAAAAAATGAAAGATTATTAGAAAGAATTGTAAAAATAGTAATGGTCATTATTTCGTTACTAGGATGTCTTTATGTTTTTAAAATCAATGAAGTTAATATTTCAGGATCTTCATATCAAGTAACATTACCAATTAAATTTACAATCTTTGTCATCATTGCAGCAATGCTTACTATTCTCTTTATTTTTATAAGATATTATAAAAATAAACTCAAAGAAAAAGATTTACACTTATTTCATTTAAGTATTCTATCAGTTGTGGCTATTGAACTAACAGTAACGATGTTTTTAACACCATATTGGTTACAAACAATGTATGGAATACCATTCTTTGCATCACAATTTGTAAGAATTTTAAAATCATGTGTGATGATACCTGTAGGTATTATCATTGTATATACAATGAATCGAATGATTCAAAAAGTTATTAGATAAAGTTTTGGATATTGTCCAAAGCTTTTTATTTTGTACCAAAAATAAAAGATCAAATTAATAAAGAAAATTTGATAATTTTTGACAAATTTATAGCAAAAATTACAAAACGGGCAATTTGTTGTACTTAAAATTAAAAAACAGGACAATTGGTGTATTGTATAGATGGAGGTGTTGCTTTATGCATAGAAAAAGTTCGATTTCTATTAGAGAATGGCTTGAAAATTCTAATAAAGCACTTTTAGTAACGGGTATAAGACGTTATGGGAAATCTATTTTGCTTAAGCAGATTATGGATGAAATGAAAGAGGATCAAGGTGTTACCGATGATCATATTATATATATGAACCTGGAAGATATGAAATACGCATTTATAAAGAATGCGATGGATTTGTATGGGTATGTGGAGAAACTTATCGTTGATGAAGAAAAGTATTACATTTTCTTAGATGAGATTCAGATGGTTGAAGAATTTGAACGGGCTATAAATTCTTTTCACGCAACAAAAAATGTAAGTATTTTTATCACGGGTTCCAATAGCTGGCTGTTGTCGGGAGAATTAGCAACATTGTTATCCGGAAGATACGTGAGTTTTCGGGTGATGCCGTTTCGTTTTCAGGAAATGTGTGAGATGTTGGGAGTAAAGAAAGAAGAAGCGTCTGAAAAAGAATTTATGGACTATATTACATGTGGCGTAATGCCACAGCGCTTTTATTTTAAAACCGAAGAAGAAACTAAAGTGTTTATGACAGATTTGTATGATTCTATTGTGTTGAAGGATATTTTCTGGCGAGGTCAGGTGAGGGATGTAGATGCACTGAACAGACTATTGGAATACATTGTATTGAACTCTTCGCAGACATTTTCTCCAACATCGATTGCCAAGTATTTTGAAAGTGTAAATCGAAAAGTAGCACCGGATACTATAATAATTATATGGAAAAGATAGTTGCAGCGATGGTCATGAATAAAGCAATGCGCTATGCTATCCGAGGAAAAAGGGTATTGACCAGGTTTGATAAATATTATCTGACAGATGTAGGGTTTGGAAAAATCAAAAATACAGATTCAAGACAGAAATAGGTGGTCTTATAGAAAATGTTGTATATAATGAGTTTTTAGTTCGGGGATATGAAGTATATGTGGGAAAAACGACAAAGGGTGAGATTGATTTTGTAGCAGTGAAAGACGGAAAGAGTATTACCAGGTCGCATATTTGCTAGCAACGGAAGATGTCATAGAAAGAGAATTTGGGGCATATAAGGATATTCAAGATCATTATCCGAAATATGTACTTTCCATGGACAGATTTGATTTTTCAAGAGAAGGAATCATACATCAGAATATAATAGATTATTTGATGGAAAGGTAAAAAACCCGTTGACAGATTCGAAAGAATCGACTATATTAACTTTAATAAAAGGGAGTAACTGGCGCCTGTAAGTCTTGCAAAGTAGAGAATCAGGCGTTTGCGATGTCGTCAGTACGATGAGTGATCATCCGTATCGTAATGAAATGGTGAGACTTTTATTGCATATTTTTGGTGTGCAATAAAGGTCTCTATTTTTGTACACCAGATGAGCCATAATAGGAAAAAGGAGGTACAAATTATGTTGACAAATGAGCAGGCGAAGGAAAATCTAAAGAAATACGGACCGAATGAACTGGAAGAGGGAAAGAAAAACAGCGTCTTTCAAATATTTTTAGAACAGTTCAAGGATTTTCTTGTAATTATTCTGATCATCTCCGCGGTGATCTCAGGATTTCTTGGAGATGTGGAGAGTGCGATTGTAATTTTTGTAGTTATTACGATGAATGCGATTCTTGGAACGGTGCAGACGGTGAAGGCAGAGCAGTCGCTGAATAGTTTGAAGCAGCTGTCGGCACCGGATGCGAAAGTTGTGCGTGACGGGCAGTTGATGCAGGTGCCGGCGAAAGAAGTGACCGTCGGTGATGAAGTGATTGTGGAGGCAGGAGATTTAATTCCGGCAGATGGAAAGTTACTTACAGTTGCAAGCCTTAAAGTGGACGAAAGTGCACTGACAGGTGAGAGTCTTTCAGTGGAGAAGTCTTTAGATGAAGTGCCGGAGGGCGCAGCACTCGGAGATCAGACAAATCGTGTATTTTCCGGAAGCTTCGTGACTTATGGGCGAGCATCTTTTGAAGTAACGGAAGTCGGAATGAGTACGGAGGTCGGTAAGATTGCCGGACTTCTGAAAAATGCATCAGAGAAGCAGACACCGCTTCAAAAGAATCTGGATGATTTTGGTAAGAAGTTGTCTATTACAATCCTTGTATTTTGCGGAATTTTATTTGCCATCAGCGTGATTCGCGGAGAATCGATTGTAAATGCATTTCTATTTGCGGTAGCGCTGGCGGTGGCAGCTATCCCAGAGGCGCTTAGTTCTATCGTGACCATCGTGCTTTCCTTTGGTACACAGAAGATGGCGAAGGAGCATGCAATCATCCGTAAGCTTCAGGCGGTTGAAGGACTTGGCAGTGTGTCAATCATCTGCTCTGATAAGACGGGAACTTTGACGCAGAATAAAATGACTGTGGAAAATTATTATGTAAATGGAGAGAGTGTCTGTTCCGAAGAGATTGATCTGAAGGATCCGGCACAGCGAGAGTTACTGATGTTCAGTATGCTTTGCAACGATTCTACAAATCACGATGGTCAGGAGATTGGGGATCCGACGGAGACAGCTCTTATTAATCTTGGCAGCCTTTTGGGAGAAGATTATGCACAAGTACGTGATGAACACCCAAGGCTTTCCGAGGTACCGTTCGACAGTGACAGAAAACTTATGTCCACGGAACATTTTATAGACGGACGGTACGTTATGGTCGTAAAAGGTGCGGTCGATGTGCTGCTTGATCGCATGAGTCACATTCAGGATGGAGATATTCTAAGAAAGATTACAGAAGAAGACCGCGTCAGAATTGAAGTGCAGAATAAACATTTTTCAGAAAACGGACTGCGAGTTCTTGCATTTGCATTTAAGACGATGGAACAGGAGCAAGGGCTTACATTAAATGATGAAAATGACCTGACATTCCTGGGACTGATTTCCATGATGGATCCGCCGAGAGTGGAGTCTAAAGATGCAGTCGCAGAATGCATCAAGGCTGGAATCAAACCGATCATGATTACAGGAGACCATAAAGTAACAGCAGCGGCTATTGCCAAACGAATCGGAATTCTGGAAAATATGTCGGAAGCCTGTGAAGGTGCGGTTATTGAGGATATGACTGATGAAGAACTTCAGGATTTTGTACCACAGATATCCGTCTATGCGAGGGTTTCACCGGAGCACAAGATCCGTATTGTGCGGGCATGGCAGGAGCGTGGAAATATCGTGGCAATGACGGGAGACGGAGTGAATGACGCTCCGGCACTGAAGCAGTCAGATATCGGAGTTGCCATGGGAATTACGGGAAGTGAAGTGGCGAAAGATGCGGCAGCTATGGTGCTGACGGATGATAACTTTGCAACGATTGTCAAGGCAGTGGAAAATGGACGAAACATTTTTCAAAATATTAAAAATGCGATTCAGTTCTTGCTTTCTGGAAATTTTGCAGCGATTCTTGCAGTTTTGTACGCATCACTTGCAAGTCTGCCGGTTCCATTTGCACCGGTACATCTGCTGTTCATCAACCTTCTGACAGACAGCCTGCCGGCGATTGCACTTGGACTGGAGCCGCACAATCCGGAAGTGATGAAAGAAAAACCGCGTGCCATGGGAGAGTCCATTTTGACAAAACCATTTCTTACAAGCATCGGAGTGGAAGGTCTGTGTATCGGAATCATGACCATGACAGCATTTATGATCGGATATCGCGATGGAAATGCAGTGCTGGCAAGTACGATGGCATTTGGAACACTTTGCAGTAGCCGTCTGGTTCACGGATTTAACTGTAAGGCAAACAAACCGATCATTTTTACGAAACGATTCTGGAATAACACTTATCTGATCGGAGCATTTGTACTTGGCTGGCTTTTGATTACAGGAGTACTGATGATCCCAGCACTTCAGGAAATGTTCAAAGTGCAGACACTGACGGTGGCACAGTTGATGACTGTATATGGACTGGCACTTTTGAATCTGCCGGTTATTCAGCTGCTGAAATGGATTAGAACACGAAAGAAATAGAGGATTTGACAGGATATTGAATAAAGGAAGGAATTGAATGGAACTGAATAAGGAAAATATGCGGAAAATCCGGAAGCTGATTTTGTTCACAGCACTGCTGATCGTGGTGCTGTGGAAATATGAAGAGGTGTTGGAGGTACTGGGATATGTGGGACATCTGATCTTTCCGTTTCTGCTTGGAGGAGCCATTGCGTTTGTATTGAATGTACCGATGAACTTTATCGAGCGGCACTTGTTTATGGAAAAAGTAAGAAAAAATAAAGTGTTAGATAAGCTTGCAAGACCGGTGAGTCTGTTGAGTGTACTTTGTATCGTAGTTGGCGTGTTGACGGTAGTAATCTTTGGTGTTGTACCTCAGCTTGTAAATACATTTGGAAATCTGGGGCAGAGTATTACCCAGTTCATCCCACATGCACAGGCGTGGGGGAAAAGAGGTCTTTCATGGAAACAAGGAGGTTGTCGAACTGATCAACAGTGTACAGTTTGACTGGGACAAGATTGTGGAGACACTGATTGATTTCCTGAATAATGGTGCTGGAAATATGCTGAGTTCGACACTCACCGCTGCAAAAAGCATTATCAGCGGAGTTTCAACATTTGTCATAGCTTTTTTATTTGCAATTTATATTTTGCTGCAGAAGAAAAAGCTTGGGATACAGGCGAAAAAGGTACTGTTTGCATTCGTACGAAGAGGTCGTGTGGAGGCTGTGGTGGAAGTCTCTTCCCTTACTTACAGCACATTTTCAAGCTTCCTGACCGGACAGTGCCTGGAGGCTGTGATTCTCGGAAGCATGTTCGTATTGGCCATGACAATCTTCCGGCTGCCGTATGCACTGCTAGTGGGAATCTTTATCGCATTTACCGCACTGATACCGATCTTTGGAGCATTTCTTGGCTGTGCGGAGGGAGCATTTTTAATCTTCATGGTCGATCCGATGAAGGCACTTATGTTCATCGTGTTGTTTCTTGTGCTTCAGCAGATAGAAGGGAACCTGATTTATCCGCATGTGGTAGGTAATTCTGTAGGGTTGCCGTCCATCTGGGTGCTGGCAGCGGTCAGCATCGGAGGCAGCCTTATGGGAGTAGTTGGAATGCTGATATTTATACCGATTGTGTCGGTGGCATATGCATTGTTCCGGGAAATTGTGTATTTGAAGCTGAAAAAACAGGGTGTAGATCCGGCAGAGCTGGAGGTTTAATAAAGACAATTAAGTCAGACCATTGAAGTGCTTATGTGTAGAATAATGTAAAAAATTAAGAAAAGTTCGTGTAGTTTAGTGTAAAAAAACGATAAAAATACATTGATTTTTACACGAATAATTCATATACTACCTGACTTTAGAAGTTCAAGACAAAAAAATGGTGCTAACTCGTTAACCTAGCGAGCATGCATCATTTTTATTTGTCTATCTGCAAGATAGTAATTTGTAAGTGGCTGATTGAGTTTTTTGCCAAGTTCTGTTATGAATTCAGAAGCTCGAGTTATATTGATGTATTTTTTATCATTTACTTTGACTAGCCTAAAATTTCTATAGAATTCACATATCTTTGATGTGCTGTATTTATTATCCAGAACTTTGAACTGTAATATTCTTGTAAGTAAAATCGTAACATAACATATTAAGAAATGTCCCTTGATACTGTTTTCTTTTTGAAGATATACAGGACGTGCATCAAGTTCACTTTTCATTACTCTAAATGACTCTTCGATTCTCCACAAGTTATGATAGGCATCATATATTTCGACATCCTTCATTTTTATTTCAGAAGTAACAAGCATATTATATCCTGCAAGGTCTCTGTCTTTTTTTATTGCTTCTTCATTTAATGTTACTATAGGATGATCACCATCGTTTGATGTAATAGTTATATATTTTCCAGATTCTCCATATTCACTTTTTTTAGCGGAATATGTTTTTAAATTTCTTGCTTTTTCAACCATCTTATCGATTTCCATAAGTTTTTTTCTTGCAAGTTTTGGATTGTAGGTACAGACTCTTTTTTCTCTTATTGTTTTTTTGACAATCTTACCATCATCATCTTTATAAGAATAGTCAAAATCTTCAATACATGACTTGTATCTGTATACTGTATTTCCATATTCATCCTTTACATCTTTATAATCATTATTAAGAAGTACCCATACCTTTTCTTTTTCAGAAAGCTGTTTTACAGATTTTGAAAATATATATCCATCACTGTTATTGACTGCCTGTATTATATTTCTTGCGCAGTTCAGCCCTTTATCGGCTATCTGAATAGTTTTTCCAGAGATATTGTTTTGATTTTTCATATCCTGAATGATGTTTCTCAATATTGGTTTTTCAGATTCGTTTCCAGGATACATCTTCTTGCCGATAGGAATTATATTGGCATCAAGGAGGAGCCCCATACCAACAATAGAATCATTTTTATTCTCTTTGGATGGACCGCGTCTTTGAAAGTCATTTTCCTTATCGATTTCAAAGAAGAAGTTGGTACAGTCAAAAAAAGAATGAGAAGTATCCGTACCATAGTTTTCTTTGGTGGCTACAGTAAATATTTCAACCAGCTTTTCATATTCGCTGTCAACGAATTCTACAGCGTCAAGAAGCTGATCATAGGAATAGTTCATTTCCTTAAATAAAGAAGGAAGAACATCATGAAAAGTCTTGTATTTAGAACAGGGCGCAACAGCTCTGGCAAATACAAGTGATGAAAAAATGTCAAAGACATTGAACTGAAAATTCCTGTTGGACTGTAAGAAGCCAAAGTGCTGTTCAACATCCAGGTTATTAAGGATATTGGCCAGAGGGAAATAGACAAGATATTTTTCAGGAGAAATATCGGAAATAAGTTTTTCAGTTTTCTTTTGGACTTCTTTTTCCATTTTCTTTTCAGCATTTGGATTGTCTAATACAATTATTTCCATTTTATCTTTTAATTATGGAATGAAAGATAGAAAAAGAATAGATGAATGTATTAAGTTTGGTATTGTTGATACAATCATTGTTTCTTTAATGATTACTTTATTATTTGAACTTCTTGCTCATCCATTATCACAATTATTTGGATTATCAGGAAGTACACAAGAAATGATTGATATTTGTAGTACAGCTTTACATATAGCAAGTCTGGGATTTGTTTTTATGGGTATTTCTGTCGCGATTCAAGGTGTTTTACAATCTATTGGTTATGCCATTAGACCTTTAATTATTGCTTTACTTCGCTTGGTTATTTTTGTATTTCCAATAGCCTACTTCTTTACTTTAACAGAAAATGTAACAACACTTGTTTGGTGGACATTTCCAATTTCTGAATTGTTGACAGTTATTGTTTCATTTATTATCTTGAAAAAATCATATAATGAAAGAATAAGTCCTATTAAAAATGAAAGTATAACAAATAATTTAGTAATTGCTATTTCAAGAGAACATGGCACAAATGGAAAAGAAATTGCGAGACAAGTCGCTAAAGAATTAAACATTGAATTTTATGATAAAGAAAGAATCAAAGAATTTGCTCTTAAACATGGATTTGTAAGTAATAAAGAAAGTGAAGATTATATTTATAGTCAATTCTTATCATTAGACATCAATAAAAATTCAATTATTCTTTTATCAAATGTTATTAAAGAAATTGCGAAGAAAGGAAATTGTGTTATTGTTGGAAGAGCTACAGATTATATTTTAAAAGAAGATGAAAAATTAGTAAGAATCTTCTTATATGCTCCTTTAGAATATCGTCTAAATAAAGTAATGGAAATTTATCATGATAGTCATGAGGATGCTCTTCGATATATTCATAAATCGGATCATTCTAGAAAAGGTTATTATGAAGTTATTTCTAATAAAACATGGGGTGATAAATCAAACTATGATTTATGTTTAGATTGTAAATTAGGAAATGAAACAATCAAAGATATTATTTGTAACTATGTTAAATCTTTAAATAAATAAATAAAGAAGTCTTTCAAAAAATGAAAAGACTTCTTTTCTTTTAAAGATATTCTATATAATGTCTTTTACATAGGGAGGGCTTATATGAGTAAATTAAGAGATCATTATTTATTTCATGCAGGTATTTCATGTTTTTTTTATTTAGGGTATGGTGCCTTTACAGTTGTTTTGTCAATGTATTGTCAAGATATAGGAATGTCAGCCTCACAAATTGCTTACATTGTATCCTTTGCACCACTTTTATCTATTGCAACACAACCATTTTTTGGATACTTGGCAGATAAGTGGCAATCACCAAGAAAAGTATCTATTTTATTATCATTTGCAAATATTGTTTGCATGTTTATTTTTGCAATTAGTCGTAATTTTTGGATTTTACTTTTATCATCAGGTCTAGCAGTATCTTTTATGAATGCTGTTACTCCTTTAACAGATCGTATTGGTGTTTCTTCACCTTATCAATTTGGTAAGATTCGTTTATGGGGTTCTGTAGGTTATGCCATTATGGCACAAGTCAGTGGACTTTTATATCAATATATTTCACCATTTGCTAACTTCATGGCTGGTATTTTAGGAACATTAATTACCATTATTTGTATTTATATGGTTTCTGATCCAAAGCTTTCAGAAGTTCCCGAAAAAGAAGAAAATAAATTATCGACAGTTGTTGTTATGAAAGAGCTTGTTCATAATATACCATTTATGCTCTTTCTAGTGATTTCATTTTTCTTTTGGGGAGCATGCTCCACAAACTTTAACTATTTATCATTATTTATTAAATCTCAAGGTGGAACAGCTTCACAAGTAGGAACCTACCAACTTTTTGCGTCATTATTTGAAATTCCGATGATTCTAGCAACAGACTATATCATTAAAAAGATACCTTATCGTTATATCATGATGTTTGCGATTATCATGTCAATGATCAATTTTGCATGGTATGCAACTTTACCTTCTGTTAATATGATTATTTATGTTTTTGTATTTAAAGGTTTTTCTACTGTACTCTTTACGATGATTACTGTAAGATTAGTAATGGTTTTAGTAAAAGAAGAATATGTCTCTACAGCCTATGGAATTCAAGCTATGCTTGGTAAAGGCGTAGGTGCAATGCTTTTCCAATTAATTGGAGGTAGAATTATTGATTCCATAGGAATGAATGGTTTCTATTTATTCTTATTTGAAGGAATTACGATTGCTTTTGTAGTGACACTTTTCTTTAGAATGCCTAGGAAAGTGAGAGTGTAGTATGTTAGAATTAAATGCTGTTATTTTTGATATGGATGGTTTGATGATTGATACAGAACCTGTAGGAAAGATGTTGGTGAAAACATCTCATGAAAAATTTGGTTATGAAATTACTGAAGAAATGTTTTATCATTTGATTGGTACAAATGAAAAGACATCAAAAGCTTATTATCATAGTGTTTTTGGTGAAGATTATCCTTATCAAAAGATTAAAGATTATCGAGATCAATTAAGAAAAGAATATTTTAATAGTCATCCTTTAGAAGTAAAAAAAGGTTTATATGATTTATTAGAAGATTTAAAAAAGAAAAATATTAAAATGGCAGTGGCTTCTTCAACACGTTATGAACGTGTTTTATCTAATTTAAAGAGTATTAAAGTTGATCATTATTTTGATGCCATTATTGGTGGTGACCAAATACAACATGGGAAGCCAGCCCCAGATATCTTTTTAAAAGCAGTTGAGTTGCTAGGGGTAAGTAAAGAAGATGCCCTTGTTTTAGAAGATAGTAAAAATGGAATTTTAGCAGCACATGCAGGAAATATTCCTGTTATTTGTATTCCTGATTTGATTCATCATTCTAAAGATATTCTTGATTTAACTGTAGGATGTTATGATTCTCTTGATCAATTAATAGATGTTATTGTTAAAAAAGATGACAAAGCATAATATAGAACCCGTTTATAATCAAGATTCTAGGATTCTTATTCTAGGATCTTTTCCATCTGTAAAATCAAGAGAAGCCAAGTTTTTTTATCATCATCCTCAAAATCGTTTTTGGAAAGTTTTAGCTGCTTTATTTCAAGAAGAAGTTCCACAAACAATTGAAGAGAAGAAAACTTTTTTACTTAGAAATCATCTTGCTTTATGGGATGTTATTGAAAGTTGTGACATTAAAGGATCAAGTGATTCAAGTATTACCAATGTTAAAGTCAATGATTTAGATTTAATTGTTAAAAATTGTCCTGTTGAAAAAATCATTACTAATGGCAAAGCTGCCAATCGTTATTATCATCAATATTTTGATTATAATTTACCCGTTATTCAATTACCTTCTACTTCACCAGCGAATGCCATGTATTCACTTGAAAAATTAATTGAGAAATGGAAGGTGATTTTATGGAAAGAGATTTAACACAAGGAAAGATAGGAAAATCTATTTTATTATTTTCTATTCCGATGATTTTAGGGAATTTATTACAACAATTTTATAGTTGATACTTATATTGTAGGAAAATATATTGGTAGTAATGCATTAGCTGCTGTTGGATCAAGTTATACATTAATGACATTTCTTACTTTTATTATTATTGGTTTATGTATGGGAAGTGGTATTTTATTTTCAATGTATTTTGGAGCTAAAAAATATGAAAAGATAAAAATGTCATTGATTCTAACAATTGTTTCACTTGGAACAAGAGTTCTTCTAGCCTACTTATTAGCGCCTTCATTTGGTGTAGAAATGATTTGGTGGGCAATTGTTATTGGATGGATTTTAGCGGATACAATTGGTATTGTATATGGTATAAAAATAGAAAAATGGTTCAAGTAAAAAATACTGCTTTTGCAGTATTTTTTATTAGCTATTTTGACTAGACAAGTGTATAATAATCTTTACCGTATGTGTCTACTTAGTATTATTTGGCATGATACGTAAGCGCTTACTAAAGGAGTTCGCTATGAAATATTTACAAAGATTAGGTAAATCACTCATGTTACCTGTTTCAATCATGCCTATAGCAGCACTACTTAAAGGAATTGGGTATTGGATTGATCCTACTGGATGGGGTATACATAACCCAATTGCTGCTTTACTCATTGCTGCTGGTGGAGCAATTATAGATAACCTTCCCATTTTATTTGCGATAGCTGTTGCTATGGAAATGTCTAAAAAAAGAGATACAGCAATAGTGTTAAGTGCTCTTGCTTGTTATATGATGATGACAACAATTCTATCATCTAAATGCATCGCATTAATATTGCAAATTCCAGAATATGCTGTGGATTTAGCTTTTCATAATACGCAAAGTGCTTTTATTGGTATTTTGGTAGGTTTGATTGTGGCTATTTCTTTTCAAAAGTTTGATCAAAAAAGATTACCTCAGTTTTTAGCTTTTTTTGATGGAAAGAGATTTGCTTCCATTGTTTCTATAGGAATTACACTTTTGATATCTTTAATATTTATTGATATTTGGCCAATGTGTTATCACTTTTTTATTTGGTTTGGAAAAGAAATCGCTAATTTTGGACCTCTAAGTGCAGGAATCTATGGTGTTTTAAATCGTTTATTGATTCCAACAGGCTTACATCATGCTCTCAATTCTGTATTTTGGTTTGATGTTACTGGTATTAATGATATTGGAAAATTCTGGGGAACAATTTCCGGTGGTGTTAAAGGTGTAACAGGAATGTATCAAGCGGGATTTTTCCCAGTAATGATGTTTGGTCTTCCTGGAGCTGCTCTAGCTATGTATCGTTGTGCTAGAAAAGAGAATAAGAAAAAAGTAGGTGCTATCTTATTTTCGGCTGCTTTAGCATCGTTTTTTACAGGTGTGACTGAACCACTTGAGTTTGCTTTTATGTTTGTAGCACCAACACTTTATTTAATTCATGCTTTACTTACAGGGATGATGCTTTTTATTGCAGCAACTTTTAAATGGATGGCAGGGTTTGGTTTTTCTGCAGGACTTATAGATTATGTTTTAAGTTTTAAATCACCATTTGCTAATAATATTTTATTTTTAATTCCTTTAGGAATTATATGCGGATTGATTTATTACATTGTTTTTAGAGTATTGATTACACGTTATAATATTATGACACCTGGAAGAGAAGAAAATGAGGTAAAGAAAGTAGAGAAAGTCGAAAATAATTTTGATGAAATTGCTATTCAATTATTTGAAGCATTAGGTGGTAAAAAGAATATTATAAGTGTTGATCATTGTATTACGCGTTTACGTGTAGAAGTTAAAGATATCTCAATAATAGATAAACAGACTCTATCAAAGATGAATTTTTCTCATATTGTTGAAGCAAGTGAGCATGAAATACAAATCATTATAGGAACTGAAGTTCAATTTATTGCTGAAATATTAAATGAAATACTAATGTAGGAGAAATGAAATTGAAGATTATAAAAATATTTAATAATAATAGTATTGCTGCTTTATCTGATGAATTAGGGGATATTATTTTAACAGGATCAGGAATCGGCTTTCAAAAAAAGATAGGTGATTTAGTTGATGAATCACGGATTGAAAAAACATATATCTTTAAAGAAAAAGGTGAAAAACGTATCCGTAGAGGAATCAATGATATTGAACCTATTTATTATGAAATTACTAGTTTATTAGTAAGCAAAGCAACAGAACAATTGAATACCCAATTTTATGGGGAAATCTTTCTAGCAATTAGTGATCATATTGCTTTTGCTATTAAACGAAAAAAAGAAAATATTGATTTGCCAAATGTAGTTTTATCTGAAACAAAAGCTCTCTATAAAAAAGAATATCAGTTGGGTTTATGGATTATAAAAATGATTAAAGAAAAAACAGATATTCAATTAGAAGAGGCAGAAGCAGGGTATATTGCATTACATTTAGTTAATTTTTCTACTAAAAACAACGCACAAAATACTTCTAAAATTGTTAACTTTGTAAGAGATGTCATTGAAGTGATTGAACAGACAATGAATGTTCAATTAGAATTAGATTCTATCGATTATGCAAGATTATCTACACATCTTAAGTTTTTAGCTGAAAGAGTTTTTCGACATGATATAGGAAATACAATAGATACAACAGAAAATATAAGAGATATGTTAAAAGAAAATATTCGGTTATCTCTTTGTGTTAATCGGATAAAAAAATTAATTCAAAAAAAATATCATTATACATTACCACCAGATGAACAAACATATTTATGTATACATATCAAAAAGAATTGTCACATTTAATGTAAGCGCTTGACAAAAAGTAATGCTATTTGTTATTGTATAGACAAGGATTGTTACTTTAAGTAGGCAAGACCAAATATATTGACGGCATTTTAGAAATGTTGTTTTTATGTTTGGTCTTTTCTTTTTAAAGAGAAGGGAGAAAAATATGAAATTGAAAAAGAAAAGTGTTGTAGCTGTATTAACATTATCGATGTCAATGGGTTCAGTATTATCGATGGTACCAGTTTTTGCAGAAACATCTCAACAAAATTTAGCGTTAAACAAAACAGCTTATGTTTCAGCTGAATATGGCACAATGCCTAGAAAAAATTTAACTGATGGTAATGAAAAAACACGTTGGTCAACAGAAAGTGGACCTACTCAATGGGCATATATTGATTTAGGACAAGAATATGAAATGAATAAGTTTCAAATGTTTTGGGAAAATGAATCGACTTATGCCTCAGCTTATAATATTTATGTTTCTAATGATCTTAATTCTTGGGGTGAACCAGTACTTTCAAGAACAGATAATAAAAATGTTGTCAGTGAAGAATTATTAGGTAGTAAAGTAAGTGGTCGATATGTTAAGTTAGAAGTTACAGAAATGAAAGGGTATCCTAATGTTTCATGTTATGAATTTAAAATTTTTAATACAGATGAAAAAGTACAAGATCCAAATACAAATGTTGCATTAAAGAAAACAGCAATCGCAAGTTCTCAGGAAGCAGAAAGTGTTAAAGCTGCAAATGCAGTAGATGGAAATACATCATCAGGTAGTTCTCGTTGGGGAAGTAATATTGGAAACGGACCAGATTGGATCTATGTTGATTTAGGTGAAAGAATGAATGTCAATACGGTTAAGGTATTCTGGGAAACACGTAAAGCAACAGCTCATAAGATTCAAATTGCTGATACTGAATCTACGCCTCAAGAAAGTGATTGGCAAACAGTTAAAGAATTTAAAGATCGTCCAAAATCTTTAACAGAAAAAATTGTTTTAGATCAAATCTATAAAGCAAGATATGTGCGTTTATATGTTGATTCACATACTTCAGAAGATCCAGATGGTGGTATCGCTTGGAATACGATTTCTATTTATGAATTAGAAGTTTATGGTGGAAATCCTGATGAAAAAATGTCAATGAGTGATGTTTTAAATGGAATTCAAGTAGAAACACCAAAAACTGGAGATAAAAAGTTAAAAGTCACTTTACCAGAAGTTGAAGGTTATACTGTTGAATATAATGGTACTGATTTTGAACAAGTCATTGATGAAGATTTAACAATTTATCAACCTATTAGTGATAAAAATGTTAAAGTATCATTCAAGATTACAGATAATGATACAAATGATTATAAATTCAAAGAAATTGCTGTTACAGTTCCAGGTAGTCAAAAAAATGACGAAACAGCGAATAAAGCACCAAATGTTTTACCAGAATTAGCTGAATGGAATGGTGGACATGGAAACTATACAGTTTCTAAAGGGGCAAGAATTGTTTATAAAGATAGTTCACTTCAAAAAACTGCAGAAGCACTTGCTAATGATTATGAAGATATTACTGGAAAAAGTATTGCTGTTGTAAAAGGTGAAAGCAAAACAGGAGATATTACTTTAGCTCTTACAAAAGATAAATCATTAGGGTTACAAGATGAAGGATATTTAATGGATATTGATGATTCAATCAATATTAAAGCTGAAACAACAACAGGGGCTTATTGGGCAACCAGAACGATTTTACAAAGTATTAAACAATCAGGAAATGTTCCTTGTGGGACAACAAGAGATTATCCACTTTATAAAGTAAGAAGTTTTATTTTAGATGTTGGACGTAAAACATTTACAATGGATTATTTAAAACAAATCGTTAAACAAATGTCATGGTATAAAATGAATGATTTCCAAGTTCACTTAAATGATAATTTAATTTCAATTGAAAGTTTAGCTGATCCAATGACAGGTTATTCAGCATTTAGATTAGAATCAGATGTTAAAAAAGGTGGAAACAATGGTTTAAATCAACAAGATTTAACAAGTACAGATTTATTCTATACAAAAAAAGAATTTAAAGATTTTATTAAGGATTCAAGAGATTATGGTGTAAGTATTGTTCCTGAAATTGATACACCAGCACATTCATTAGCACTTACTAAAGTAAGACCTGATTTAAGACATGGAACAAATGGACGAGAAAATGATCATCTAGCTTTAAGAGATAAATATGATGAATCATTAGGATTTGTACAAAGTATATTTGATGAATTTATGAAAACAAGTGATCCTGTTTTCGATGAACAAACTACAGTCCATGTTGGTGCAGATGAATATAATGCAGATAAAGAAGCTTATCGTCGATTCTCAGATGATATGTTGAAATATGTACAAGATTCAGGAAGAACAGCACGTATTTGGGGAAGTTTAACTCAATGTTCAGGAAAAACTCCGGTTAGAAGTAAAGATGTTCAAATGAATTTATGGAACTTTGGTTATGCGAATATGGATCAAATGTATGAACAAGGTTATGATTTAATTAACTGTAATGATGGTCATTATTATATTGTTCCTAATGCTGGATATTACTATGATTATTTAAATAACAATATTTTATATAATCAAGCAATCAACTCGATTAGTGGTGTCACAATTCCTGCAGGTGATGAACAAATGCTAGGTGGCGCTATTGCTGTATGGAACGATATGACAGACTATTTAGAAAATGGTATTAGTGAATATGATGTTTATGATCGTTTACAAAATGCAATTCCATTATTTGGTGCTAAATTATGGGGTAAAGGAGATAAAACATTAGATCAAGCTAATAGTTTAAGAACAACATTAGGAGATGCTCCAGGTACAAATTTTGGTTATGAAGCAGCTAAAGATGAAAATGGTATGATTGCTCATTATGATTTAGATAATCTTGATCAATTAAAAGACCATGAAAATATCGAACTTGCTTCATTAGACAGTCATGATGCATTACGTTTGTTAGGAAATAAAAGTTATGCTACTACATCATTTAGTACTGTTGGTTTGAATAATGATTTACGTGTAAAAGTTAAACGTGAATCTTCAAGTGAAGAGGAACAAATTTTATTTGAAAGTAGCTATGGATCAATTAAAGCTGTTCAAAAAGAAACAGGAAAAGTTGGATTAAGTAGAGAAAATCATGATTATTCATTTAATTATGAATTACCAGTTAACCAATGGGTTGAATTAGAATTCAAAAATAGAAAAGAAGTTATTGATTTATATGTAAATGGTCAATTAGTAGATACTCTTGGTGATGATGAACAAGTAAGTGGTAGACCATTAAAAGCAACAATGATGATACCGTTTGAAAGAATTGGAAGTAAGGAACATGCTTTTAAAGGATATGTTGATGATATTCGTTTAGGTACACAAAAAACATATGCTTCAACAATGGAATTGGATTATTTAGTAACAAGTGCAAGTTATATAGCAGATGAATCACAAAATAAACAATTACAAGAAAAAATAAAAGAAGCAAAAGTAATTTTAAAAGAATATGATCCAAATGAACAAACAATTTCAACTCTTACAGATGAAATTAAAGAATTAGTAAATGGAATTGATTACAAAAAAGCAAATTATACAAGAGTAGATCACTATTTAAATTCAATTCCAAAAGATTTATCTATTTATACAGAAGATTCTGTTAAAAACTTACAATTTGTTATTGATATGATTCAAAGAGAATTACCTAAATCAATGCAAGATACAGTCGATCAATATGAAGTAGAACTTACAAAAGCACTTACTAAACTACAATTAAAATCACAAGTTAATGTAAATTACATTGATAAAAGCAAACTTACAGCAACTGCTTCATCTTATCAACATGATGGATCAGATCCTAAAAATGTATTAGATGATAATCCATCAACAATGTGGCATACAGATTGGAATTTATCAACACCTCATTGGATTGCTTTTGAAAATAAAGAAGAAATGAGTGTCAATGGTTTAACATATGTTCCTCGTCAAACTGGTAAAAATGGAAATGTTACAAAATATCGTATTGAAATAAGTGATGATGGTGTTAATTGGAAAACAGTTAAAGAAGGTAATTTATCAAGTGATTCATCTACAAAAGTCATTGAATTTGATACAGTAAAAACAAAACATCTTCGTTTATACTACGTAGAAGCTGTTAATAATAACGGAAGTGCTGCAGAAATTAAATTACATCGTGCAGATGTACCAGCAGATGTTGATGGTTTAAAAGATGTTATCAATAAAGCTAAAGCTATGGAAGATATTGGATATTTATCTACTTCATGGAATCATTTACAGGATACAATTAAAGCTGCTGAAGGTTTAGTCAATGCAGAAAATCCTAACGCTAATGAAATTGAAATTATGAAACGTCAATTAACAGATGCAATGGTAAAACTTGTATTATCTGTTGATAATGAAAAATTAAAATCATTCGTTGATGATTTATCAAATCTTGAACAAAAAGATTATACAAAGGATTCATGGAAACAATTCCAAACTGTTCTTAAAGAAGCACAGGATGTTTTAAGTAATCTTGATGCTACAAAAGATGAAATCAATGATATGTATCAAAAATTATTAGATGCTTATAATGGACTTGTTACACTTAATGATAAATCTGGATTAACTGATTTGATTAGTAAAGCTGATCAACTTCAAGAAAAAGATTATACAAAAGATTCATGGAAACAACTGGTAGAAGCATTAACTCAAGCAAAAGAAGTATCTGCTAAAGAAGATGCTACAAAAGAAGAAATCAACGAAGCTATTTTTAATCTAGAAAAAACTATGAATGCTCTTAAAAAAGTAGATTCATCTACTAAAGATGATAATACTTCAAAAGGAAATACTTCATCTAAAGATAATCAAGTAATTACTTCTACTACTAAAAATGATAAAAAACAATCTTCAACTGCTAAAACAGGTGATGAAACAAATATTATTTTATTTGTATTAATGGCTTTCATGTCATGGTTAGGTATTAAAAAAGTAAAAAAAGAAGAATTATAAAAATAGATGCCACTATTAAGTAGTGGTATTTATTTTGTCTAGACAAATTTATTGTAAGCCCTTGCATAGACAAAGAGTGTATGTTACAATACAGGATGTAAATACGGATTGTTACTTTAAGTAGGCAAGACCAAATAACTTACATTTTTTTAGTGTATCTTATTTGGTCTTTATTTTTTGGTTTGTATTTGCAAATTAAGATTACATTATTCATTTAAGGGAGCAGTAATGTAAATAAGAAAGCTAACTATATAAAATTCAAGTGATTTTATGAAAAAGTTTGAAAATATTTAAAA
>NZ_JAJDKA010000004.1:0-102647 GCF_020589945.1 Faecalibacillus sp. MSK20_93
AATATTTTAGAGGGAATACTGATTCCACATCAATATCCCCCTTAATAATTTAGAGCGAATTTCGCTAAAGCACTCGATTATTTAGAGCGCCTTTTTCTTATACTCTTCCATATTTTATATGATAAAGTGCTTCTAATAATTCAAAAATGTACGTAATCGAAAACTTACCAATCAAAGATAAATGATCTGTTCCTACTTGAATAATCATATCAAATTGCTCTTGATATGGTATATTTTCTACTTGAGTAATACATATTTTGTGTGCTTTACTTTTTGCAATCTCTCTTAACATATCTGGATGATCTTGCCAATAACCTCCTGCAATCGAAGAAACAATAATCAAATCATTTTCTGTTAAATCATGAACCACTTCTTTTTGACTTTGTAAAGGATACATCCCTGTACATTTCTTTCCTAAATAAGATAATTCAATTTGTAATTGCATGGAAACTGACTGAGTAAAAAAGTTTCCCGCAAAACAAATTTCATTACTTTGATAAATAAGATCTACCAGTTTTTCTAATTCTTCAAATTCGATCATTTCATAAGTTGATCTTAAGTTTTGTACAATATTTTCAAAATGATCGCTAAATAAATCTTTGGTTGTTTTTCCTTCAACAGGAAAAACAGGCAATTGATGATCAAATTGCATACGCATGGAATCATGATTAAAATAACGTAAATTCATGGTGACATCCATTTTAAAGTCACTAAAACTTTCATAATTTAATTTTCGACACAACCTTGAAATCGTCGCTGTAGAAACAAAACACATTTCTGCCACATCCGTAATATTATATTCTGGTATTTTATTAATATTTTCTAAAATCATCTTTGCTGCATTGGAATAAACATCATCTACTTTTGATGTATTGATAAAATTAATTAAAGCATAAAAAGCACTACGCATCGTTTACCTCACTCATTTTAAGGACAAATACTTGTCCATCATCTAAACAAATACAATTAAGTTGACCTCTTTCTCCTAAAGCAAGTCCCCCATCAATTCCAATTTTATTATGAAATTCATCATCATACCAAACATTAAAACTTTGATTTCTATTAATAAAACAAAGTGGGGTATGACCAAAAATATAAGTCTTATTTAAATCACATTCGCTTAAAAAGAAATAATCACGAATCCATAAAAGAGTATCCTCTTCTTGATCATCAAGATTTCTTTCAGGATCAATTCCAGCATGAACTAGAACATAATCTTTATTATTGACTGTTAATTCTAAATACAAAGGTAAGTTTTTAAGATAATTATAGAGATTTCTTAAAAAAACATTTCTTACAATGGTGTAATCACAATGATACAATTTCTTTTTACGTAGATATGAACGGATATTTTCAATCGTTTTTTCTCCGCCATTTTGTGACCAAAGCTTAAATTCACAACTTGGAAAATCAAAATCATCGTGATCAATGGCTTCTTTTAAAGCCTCTTGCATCATATATTCATGGTTTCCTTTGAGTAAGGTAATATTATCAAATTTTTGAATATAAAAATAAATATCCAAACTACAAGGTCCACGATCACAAATGTCTCCAAGTATATAAAGTTGATCATGACTATTAAATTGTATTTTATCTAACATTCTTTTGAATATTTCAAAATTACCATGAATGTCAGAAAGTACATATGTCTTGCCTTTCATGATGATCACCTAAAATTATCATAGCACAAAATTAAACAATTTGCTTAAAAAAGAGTTAATTTTAAAAAGATGCTTACGCATCTCTTCCAATTGTCGCTACCATAACTGCTTTAATTGTATGCATTCTGTTTTCAGCTTCATCAAAAACAACAGAATTCTTTGATCTAAAGACTTCATCTTCAACTTCACGAATATCGATTCCTTCGTCATGTTTTGTTTTAGCAACAGTTGTTTCAAAATCATGGAATGATGGTAAACAATGCATAAATAATGTTGAATCTTTACCTGTTTTACTCATCATTTCTTGAGTAACTTTATATGGTGACAACATTTCTACTCTTGGTTTATACAAGCTTTCATCTTCACCCATACTTACCCAAATATCTGTATAAATAACATCTGCATCTTTTACTGCTTCATCTACATTATCTGTCACTTCAATTGTTCCACCCGATTTTTTAGCTTCTTCCTTACAATAAGCAAGTACTTCTGGATCGATATGTAATGATTTTGGACCAAGGCAAACAAAATGCATTCCCATTTTAACAGCTCCATACATTAAACCATAACATACATTGTTACGAATATCTCCAGTAAAGACAAATTTAATATCTTCTAATGGTTTATCTAAATGTTCTTCAATTGTAAGAAAATCAGCAAGTGTTTGTGTTGGATGATCAACATCAGTTAAGCCATTCCAAACTGGAACTCCTGAATATTTAGCAAGAGCTTCTACTGTTTCTTGTTTAAATCCTCTAAATTCAATACCATCATACATTCTACCTAATACTTTAGCTGTATCTTCAATGGATTCTTTTTTCCCCATTTGTGAGTTACTTAAAAATGTAGCATGTCCACCTTCATCTAAAGCAGCCACTTCAAATGAACAACGTGTTCTTGTTGATGTTTTTTCAAAAATCAAACATACATTTTTCCCTAATAAATGTTGTCCAATTTTTCCTGCTTTTTTATCAGCTTTTAATTGATGTGCTAAGTCCAATAAATATCTAATTTCTTCTTTTGAATAATCTTTTAATGTTAAAAAATGTCTATTTTTAAAATTCATAATAATCCCCCTTTTAATAACCATAATTTTATCAAAATATTGATATTTCTTCAATATTGATAAATAATTATTATTTTGTTTAAAAATAAGACAAATTATATATAATAAGGAACAGGGAGAAAATGAAAGATGAGAAAAATTGGATTTAGTAACGAAAAATACATTGAATTACAATCAAAACATATCAAAGAACGTATCAAACAATTTGATAACAAGCTTTATTTAGAATTTGGTGGTAAATTATTTGATGACCACCATGCATCTCGTGTTTTACCAGGATTTGAACCTGATAGTAAATTAAAAATGTTATTAGAATTGAAACAAGATGCAGAAATTATTATTGTCATTAACGCCAATGACATTGAAAACAATAAAATGCGTGGTGATCTAGGAATCACTTATGATTTAGAAGTTTTAAGATTGATTGACGCTTTCCAAAACATTGGACTTTATGTTGGAAGTGTTACAATTACACGTTTTGAAAACCAAGTACATGCTATTGCTTTTCAAAAGAAACTAGAAAACTTAGGAATTAAAGTCTTTAGGCATTATCCTATTGCAGGTTATCCAAATGATATTGAAAAAATCGTCTCGGAAGAAGGATTTGGAATCAATGATTACATTGAAACAACAAAACCACTTGTTGTCGTAACAGCGCCTGGTCCAGGAAGTGGAAAAATGGCGACTTGTTTATCACAACTTTATCATGAATACACTCATGGTATTAAAGCAGGATATGCAAAATTTGAAACATTTCCTATTTGGAACATTCCTTTAAAACATCCTGTAAACTTAGCTTATGAAGCAGCTACAGCAGATTTAAATGATGTCAATATGATTGACCCATTCCATTTAGAAGCTTATAACAAAACAACTGTCAACTATAATAGAGATGTTGAAATCTTTCCGGTTTTAGAATCAACATTCAAAAAAATCATGTCAACTTGTCCTTATAAATCACCTACTGATATGGGTGTAAATATGGCTGGAAATGCAATTATTGATGATGAAGCATGTAAAGAAGCAAGTAAACAAGAAATCATTCGTCGTTATTATCAAACAAAACTTGATTTTAAACGTGGTCTTGTTGATAAATCAGCAATCTCTAAAATTGAAGCCATCATGCTTACTTTAGATTTAAAAGCTATAGATCGTAAATGTGTCAATCATGCATTAGAAATCGAAGAAAAAACCAACGAACCAGGATTTGCGATTGAACTTAATGATGGACATATTATCACTGGTAAAACAACATCTTTACTTGGAAGTGCTTCAGCATGTTTATTAAATGCATTAAAATATCTTGCCAATATTGATGATGATATTTTACTAATTGAACCTGAAGTTATTGAACCTGTTGCTAAACTAAAAAAGGGAATCTTAAAAAATAAGAATCCTCGTTTACATACAGATGAAATTTTACTTTCATTAGCTATTTCTGCAAATAATAATGAAAACGCTAAAAAAGCTTTATCATGTATTGAACAATTACAATACTGTGAAGCCCATTCATCAGTCATCTTATCTGAAACAGATATCGATACTTTAAAACGTTTAGGTATTCGTTTAACTTCAGAAGATAAATTCCAATTTAATCGTATATATCAAAAATAAGCCAATTTTGGCTTATTTTTTTAATGTTTTAAGCAATACTGTAAATAGTTCTTTATTTCTTGTTTTCTTGCTTCTATTTTCAAATAAATACTCTTTTCTAAGTATTCTATTTCTTTTACATAACAATGTTGATGTAAATATTTAAAATCTTCTCCTTGACTATAAGGAATAGAGAGTTCAAATACTTCATAATCTTTAAAGAGAAGATGTGAGATTTCATCTTCTAATAAATCAAGACCTCTTTTATATTTTGCTGAAATAAAAACATAAGGTGATTGTGGTTGGATATAAGCATATTTATTTAAATCAATTTTATTATAAACATAAATCATTGGTGTATTTTCAACGCCTAATGATTTTAAGACTTCATTGGTTGTTTCTATTTGCATTTGATAGTCTTCAAAACTTGTATCTACAACATGTAATAAAAGATCTGCTTCTTTTACTTCTTCTAAAGTGGAACGAAAAGCTTGAATTAAATGATGAGGCAATCTTTCAATAAAACCAACAGTATCTGTAAGTAAACAATCATGATTTTTTATTTTAATATGTCTTGTGGATGTTTCTAAAGTCGCAAATAACATATCTTTTTCAAAAACTTTCTTTTGTTTATCAGGACATAACGTATTCAATAAAGTCGATTTTCCGCTATTTGTATAACCTACTAAAGCAATAACCGGAATTTGGTTATTCTTTCTTCTTTGTCTTTGTACTTGTCTTTGTTTGACGATTTCGGCCAGTTCTTTTCGAGAGCGGGCAAGCTTTCTAGCAATGATTCTTCGATCAAGTTCAATTTGTTTTTCACCTGAGCCCCTAAAACCTGAACCACCTTGTTGATGAGACATATGTTCTTGCATTCCCACAAGACGTGGTAATAAATACTGATCACGAGCAATTTCTACTTGCAATTTAGCTTCTTTTGTTTTAGCACGCTCATTAAAAATACGTAAAATCAAATCTGTTCGATCTGTAACTTCTGTTTCAAGTAAATCCGTTAAGTTTTTAACTTGTAGTGGTGTCAATTCATCATCAAAGATAACCATTTCATCTTGAAGTTTTAATTTAATTTCTTCAATTTTACCTTTACCAATATACGTTGCTGGATTTATTTTTTCTAATTTTTGAATCACAACATCAATCACTTCAATATGACACGCCTCACATAAAGATTTTAATTCTTCTTCATAAAAAGGATTTGTTGATGTTAATACTAAGATTGCTTTCATTCTTTCACCTCTTTAAGTATTCTACCAATTAGGAGACGCTATGAAAAGATATAATGACTATTTTACTTTACTCTTTGTCACATTTTTAACACTTTTTTCTTTTTTTCATATGTCAACAATTGTTGATGTCAGCCATGATGTCATTACCATTGTCTTTAAAAATCTTCTACCCTCTTTACTTCCGTTTATGATTCTTGTTTCACTTTGTTTAAATCTAGGTATTTTAGATATCCTTGCTTATTTTTTACAAATTCCTTTTTATAATTTATTTTCATTGACACCAATGATGTCCTCTCTTTATTTTGTCTCCTTTTTTTGTGGTTATCCAACCAATATCAAAATTATTAAAGAAGCTTATGAACTTCATTATATCGATCTTGATGAACTTCAACATCTTCTCTCCATTGCTTCTTTTAGTTCCATCTCTTTTATTTTTGTTTCCTTAAACACACCCTATTCTCTTTTGATTTTTATTTGTCATCTTCTACCAAGTCTCATACTTGCCCTATTTTATCACCATCCTCAAAAAAAACTTACCTTTAAACAAGTACGACAAACTTTAAAACAACCACATCTTTCTTTTGTAAAAGCCTTTAAAAAAAGTGTTCTTTCCAGTGTCTATGCTTTCCTCTTTATTTTAGGATATATGTTGATTTTCCAATTTTTTGTTTCTTTTTTACAAGATGTTTTTCCTCAATTTTCTTTTGATTATCTTAAAGGAATTTTAGAATTTAGTAGTGGCTCTTTAAAGATCATTCATCAGTCCAAAAAAATGCTTCCTTTTGTATGTTTCTTTCTCTCTTTTAGTGGTTTTTCCGTTATGATGCAAGCTGATAATCTCTTAGAAGCTATTCCCTATTCTTTTAAAAAATATTTTCTTTCTCGTCTCTATCATGGAATTCTTTCTTTTATTCTTTGTTTACTATTTCTTCAATTTGGATTGATTTGACAGATGTATGGTATTTATTTATAATAATAGTAACCATTACTATTAGGAGAAAATTATGAAAGAAATTAAGATTCGATACTCTAAACAAAGAGAGCTCATTTTCAACAATTTAAAACATAGATACGATCACCCTACTGCAGAAATGATTTATCAGGACTTAAAAGTAGATTATCACCATTTAAGCTTAGGAACAGTATATCGTAATTTAAATCAACTTGTTGAAACAAAACAAATCAAAAAACTCGATTTAGGAGATACCATGGTTCACTATGATGGCAATATTCAACCACATATGCACTTTATGTGTAACTGTTGCCAAACAATCTATGATCTTGATAATAATGATAAAAAAATTATTAAACAATTTGAAAAAACGTACAAGCATCATATTGATGTTATTGATATCAATATGTCAGGTATCTGTGAAAAATGTTTAGAAAAAAAGGCAGCTTAATTGCTGTCTTTTAATTCACTTTAGATGGATTATAAACACTTGGTCTTTTTAAAGTTTTAACTAGTATATCACATTGTTGCTTATTTAAATCTATTGCGTCAATATGATAATAATATTGACTTGCTGCTTGAATCCCATAGTTCCCTTCACCTAAATAAGTAATATTCAAATACATTTCTAAAATTTCATCTTTACTATAGTGATCTTCTAAATCTTTAGCGATAAAGACTTCCGCAAATTTACGTGAAAGATTTTTTTTAAAAGAAAGACAAAGATTTTTAGCAAGTTGTTGCGTAATAGTTGAACCACCCTCTTTAAAAGAAAAGGTTGTAATATTTATAAACATGGCACGTGCTAAACCATAATAATCTACAGGACCATGTTTATAAAAACGTCGATCTTCGCTTTCTAATACTGCTTCTTTATATATCGGTGAAATTTGATCAAGAGTTACATAATCTTCTTTACTCTTTAGTTGATTGACTCTTTCAGATAAAGATTGTTCTTGGATTTTATCTTGGTAAATTTGATAGCCTAAATAACCATAGTACCCACAAAAACCAGTAATAATAACTAATAATATTATAATCATTTTAAAAAGTAGTTTTTTCATAGAATACTCCTTATGTTATAATCACGTAGAGGTGAATTTATGTCTTTTATTTATAAAATTTTTCTTTTATATCCTTATTGGTTTATTAAAACACTTATTCATTGGATTTTTCAATTTTATAAAAATATTTTTTGTTTACATATCAATGAAAATAAAATTGATCAACTTTCTGGCTTTGAATTTGAGTTACTGATTCAAAAATTGCTTATTAAAAGCGGTTATCATTCTGTCAAAATCACTCAAGCAAGTGGTGATTACGGCATTGATCTTCTTGCCAAAAAGAATCAAGTTTCTTATGGATTTCAATGTAAAAGATATCAAAAAAATATTGGTGTCAGCGCTATTCAACAAGCATATGGTGGTATTTCTTACTATCATTTAGATCGAGCAATCGTTATTACCAATTCTTATTTTACAGAAGCCGCTTATCAATTAGCTGCTGTCAATGATATTTTATTAATTGATCGTCAAAAGCTTTTAAAAATGCTTAAAAAATCCAAACTCTTTTCTAGTCAAATACCTTTTTATTGTTATATTGTTGATATCTTCATTATTGGCCTTTTTTACTACATATACTTACAATTGCGTGATCTTATTTATTTGAGTATCTGTCTTTTTCATCTTCTTTTACTTATTTATATGTTTTTTAAAACATTACGTTATAAAAAATATAATCAAATTAAAGAGTATACGATTCATGATTATCAATAGCTAGAATCGTTTTTTGATAATGTTGATAGATTTTATAACAAATAAATGCACTGAATAAAACAATAAAAACAATCAATATAAAACAATGCATAAAAAAGTTTTCAGGCAAAATATTAATAATTGGATCTAGACGAGGATTAAAAAGCCAATAATCATTACTAAACACCAATTGATGAAACATCACAAATAAACGATCAAAATCAATAAAAGCAAAGAAGCCTAAAATCAAAGGAATGACAATCGTTAAAATGGCTGTCAATTTAAAAAAGCGATATTCTTTTTGTTTAATTTGTCTATAAACCAAATAAGAAGTTGTACAAAAAGTAAGCAAACATACTATTTGAATTATTTCAAAAATGCGTTTCACTTCTTCAAAATGAATACGTCCACCTTTTGACATGATAAAATCTTTAAAAACAAGTTTTCCTTGATAAAAGATAGATTGATAATGTATTAAGATTTGATAATTTTCTTTAATTTGTTGATATGTATAATGTGTATTTTCAACAAGTTTTAAATGATGAATATCAAAATAATAAAGTGGTTTAAAAAAGGCAACAAAAACAACAGAAAAAGAAATGATAAATAGCATGAAAGATATACTTGTCAGTATATCTTTTTTACTATAAGTCATATAAAAATTCTTCACCTTTTTGAACTTCTACTTTAGAAAGGTTTGGATAATCTTGTTGTCTTAAAACTTCATAAATCGTAAGCGCTGCACAGTTAGATAAATTAAGACTTCTTACTTTATCTGACATTGGAATACGTACACAACGATCTAAATTTTCTTTTAAAATTTCTTTAGGAATTCCATCATGTTCATGTCCAAAGAATAAATAATGTTCCTTAGAACTATCACTATAATCTTGATCCGTATAACAAAGTTTTGAATAGCGTGTAAAAAAATGATATTCTCCTGGGTTTTTAGCTTTGAATTCTTCATAAGATTCATAGACATGTAAATCTAAATCTTTAATATAATCAAGCCCCGCTCTTTTCATTTTTTTATCATCTAATTCAAATGACATAGGTTTAATAATATGTAACGCTGTATTGGTTGCGACACATGTTCTCATAATATTTCCAGTATTTTGAGGAATTGCTGGGTGTACTAATACAATATGGTTCATTTTTATCTCCTTCTATAATTCTTTTAAAATTGCATATAATTTTTTAAGTGCTTTAGCACGGTGTGAGTATTTATTTTTTTCTTCTAAAGTCATCTCTGCACTTGTTTTTTGACAAGGTGGGAAATAGAAAATCGGATCATAGCCAAAACCATTGACCCCGGCAATATGATCATGAATTTCACCTTCAAATGTTTCTTGAATCAAGATAGGTTCTTGATCTGGAATACATAAAGCTAGAGCACATACAAAGCGGCATGTTCTTTCTTTACCTTCAATTGCATCAATGATTGCTTGATTGATAATTGGATAAGGGGTATCTTTTCCTAAAAAGCGAGCAGAATAGATTCCTGGAAGCTTTCCAAAAGCATCGATTTCAATGCCACTATCATCCGCTAAAACAATTTTATGTAAATCATCAGCAACATATTTTGCTTTAATCAAAGCATTTTCTTTAAATGTTTTTCCATCTTCAACAATATCTGGAACATCATCATAAACATCTTTTAAAGATTTGACTTCAATATTTAAATCCTTTAACATTGCTTGAATTTCTTTAACTTTTCCTTGATTGGTTGTCGCCACTATGAGTTCTTTCATATTTTCATCTCACTTTCTTTGTATGTATTTTAGCATTTTTTGTATCATAGTTCACTTATTTTCTTTATAATATCTTTAGGAGGTTCATTATGATTAAAAAATTAATTGTTAACGCTGATGATTTTGGTTTATCAGAAGGTGTATGTTTAGGAATTTTAAAAGCACATAGAGATGGTATTTTAACTTCAACAACTTGTATGATGAATATGGAAAATATTGAAAAATATTTAGAAATGACAAAAGCGTATCCAAATTTAGGTTTAGGAGTTCATTTAAATATTACCGTTGGAAAGCCTTTAACGAAAGTTAGCTTTATTGATGAAAAAGGAAATTTCAAATCAAGAGATACTTATAAAAATCGAGAAGCGATTGTATTACAAGAAGAACTGTATCAAGAATGGAAAGCCCAAATTGAAAAGTTCATCAAAATTACAGGGCATAAACCAACCCATTTAGATTCTCATCATCATGTTCATTTACTTAAAAGCAACAGGGATGTCGTTTTAAAACTGGCCCATGAATATGATTTACCTATTCGTCAAGAAACGTACTTACAAAAAGACTTTGAACCGGTTTATTTTGAAGAACTTTTCTATAATCAAGATGCAACTTTTGAAATGATTAATATGATTTTACATAAAAATATTGAAAATTATGAATTGATGTGCCATCCTGCCATGATTGATTGGAAACTTTACCAAATATCTTCTTATCATTTAAGACGTGCTCATGAATTAGATCTCTTATGTAGTCAAAAAGTTAAAGAAATGACGAAAGATATTGAATTCATTAATTACCATGCTATTAAAAAAATCTAGCTTATTCGCTAGTTTTTTTTGGTCGAATCATTAAATAGATTGGTAAGCCAAGAAGAATGCTTCCCCCAATAATATTTCCTAAAGTCGAAAGTAACATATGTAATCCTACTCCACTCCAAGATATGCTTGTACCCAAAGCGGTAAAGGTCATAGAAAATGTTCCCATATTCGCAATGCTATGTTCAAATCCTGGTAAAACAAATGTCATGACAATAATCATCATAATAAATGTTTTAGCCATTTCTTCTTTTAGTTTCATGCCAACAAATGCAGCCGCACATACAATAAAATTACATAGAATTCCTTTAATAAAAAGTTCTAAACCATCAAAACTTAATTTATTAGAAACGACGTTTGCAAGATATTGATTCATCGCTTCATGATTGACACCACTTTTAATAAATAAAAAACAAATCAAGGCAATTCCCACGAAGTTTCCTACATAACAAATTCCCCACATTGGTAAAATATCTAAAAATTTTAATCTTTTATGGTAAACTGGAAACATCGTGGTAAAACAATTTCCCGTAAATAGCTCTGATCCAAGTAAAACAATAATCACTAAACCAATTCCAAAAGCTCCCGCAAATGCAATCTTAGCCGCAATTACATGATGTTCTACAAGTAAAACTGCCAATGTATAAGATAAAATGGTCGCAAGACCTAAATAAAGACCTGCCACAATACTTCTTATAAAAAAACGAAACGGATCTTTTTTAGACATTTCATATTTTGTCATGGCAGCTTTCTCTAATAATTCATAATCCATAAAATTTCCTCCGTTTCTTACAATAACATAAAAAACATATAAATGTAACCACTTTCATTGTTTTTACTTATTTTACATGTTATTTTATCTATGAGGTGGTCTTATGTTCAATCATATAATTCAAGAACTAATTACAAAAGCTATTGAAAAACAAGCAGAAAAAATAATTACTAAAAAAACATCAAAACAAATACAAAAAGATGCAAATACTTTTAATAAACCCCATCTTTTTGTTTCTGGATATTATCAAGCTTATGCATTTTTACTTGTCCTTCCTATTTTAATTATTGTTTTATTATTATGTATATTTATTCAATTTCAAATACATCATTTTGATATGGTTGCTTTATGTTGCATTTTAATGATTTTCTTACTTTATGCTACTTATAAAAGAGTCCATAAAATGTATTTACTTGCCTATTGGCAAGCAGGCTTAACTTTTTATGACCGCAAAGGAAACCAACTTGTACAAATTCCTTCATCCTATTTAAAAAATGCTACTTCAAAAACCAACAAACTTATTATTCCCTATCATAATGAAACTTGGATCATAGAAAAAAATAAAAATGATAATTTAAAAGAAGTAGAAAAAATGCTTTCCTATTTTAAAAACGACTCATTTTGTTATGAATGCCAAAATTTGTACCAATAAGTTATCAGTCTTGACTTCTAAAAAAAGAAGCATAAAATATAGTTTGAATCCAAACTATATAGGAGGCACTTATGTTAGAAGATCAATTTTATTTTCAATTACTTAAATGTTCTAATCATCAAAAAAGATGGATCAATCAAAGAACAATACAAATCGATGTTTTACCAGGACAAAGTAAAGTCCTTCAATGTTTAGATGAGCATGGTCCCTTGTCTCCTAAAGAAATAGGAAAACTATGTATTGTAGATAAATCTACAACAACCTCCTTACTTAATAAGATGGAAAAGATGAATTATATTGAAAAGAAAAATCAAAATCATGATAAGCGTTCTATTCTAATTCATCTAACTAAACTTGGAAAAGAAAAAGCAAAACTTGTCAAACAAATTTGTTTAGAAAGCGACCAATTTATTTTACAAGGACTTTCTAAAAAAGAACAACGAGAAATTATTAGTTTGCTTAAACAAATGAATAATACCTTAGAAAAGGAGGATACACATGGAAACACAAAATAACTTTGCGATAGGAAGTATTCCTAAACATATTATGTCAATTGCGGGACCAATGATTGTCGCTCAACTCATTAATGTTTTATACAATGTTATTGATCGTATTTATATTGGACGTATTCCTCATGTAGCGACCCTTGCTATGGGTGGTCTAGGAATTTGTTTACCAATTATTTCCATTGTCATGGCTTTTGCAAACCTCTTTGGTATGGGTGGTTCCCCTCTTTGTTCAATTGCGAGAGGTCAAGGTAAAAATGATGACGCTGAAGAAATCATGGGTAATTCATTTTCTTTACTTGTCATCTTTGGAATTATTCTTACGATTGTTGGTTTTATTTTCAAAGAAGATATTTTATGGGCTTTTGGTGCCAGTAAACATACCATTAGTTATGCTTTGGATTATTTATCTATTTACTTAATTGGAACTATTTTTGTTTTAGTAAGTCTAGGGATGAATAGTTTTATTAATAGTCAAGGTTTTGCGAAAGTCGGAATGATGACAGTTCTTATCGGTGCTATTTTAAATATTATTTTAGATCCTCTATTTATCTTTGTTTTACATATGAATGTTAAAGGAGCTGCCATTGCGACCGTCATTTCTCAAGGTGTTTCTGCTTTATGGACCTTACAATTTTTAACAGGTAAACAAACTATTTTGAAACTTAGAAAAAAATATTTTAAACTTAATTTCTACTATGTAAAACGTATTTTTTCACTTGGTACAGCTGGCTTTATGATGGGGATTACCAATTCTGTTGTGACGATTGTTTGTAATTCGACTTTACAAACTTACGGTGGAGATCTTTATATCGCCATCATGACAATTATCAACTCCATTCGTGAAATTGCTCAATTACCCGGTCAAGGAATGGCCAATGCCTGTCAACCAGTTTTAGGTTATAACTATGGGGCTAAAGAATATAAACGTGTTCTTACAGGTATTAAGTTTGTCACAATTGTTTCTTTTATAATGATGTTTGTGATATGGCTTGCAATTACCCTATTCCCTGAATTTTTCATTCAAATCTTTACACATAATCAAAAAATCATTAGTCATGGTATCACATCTTTACATCTTTATTTTTTTGGTTTCTTTATGATGACTTTCCAAATGGTTGGACAATCAACTGCCGTTGGTTTAGGAAAATCAAAACAAGCGATTTTCTTTTCGATCTTTAGAAAAGTAATCATTGTTGCTCCTTTAACTGTCATTCTACCAAAATTTATTGGTATTAATGGTGTCTTTATTGCTGAAGCTATCAGTAACTTTATCGGTGGTGGTGCTTGTTATATTACCATGTGGTTGACGATTGGTAGAAAACTTCAACAAAAATGTAAGGAAGCCGTATGAATACCCCAACATTAAACACACGTAGATTGATTTTAAGAAAATTCAATGAAAATGATTTAGAAGCTTTTTATGACATTTTTTCTGATAAGGAAGTCAACCAGTTTCTTCCTTGGTTTCCTTTAAAAAATCTAGATGAAGCTAAAAGCTTTTATCAAGAAAGATATGCTTCTATTTATCAAAAGGAACAAGGATACGCTTATGCTATTTGTTTAAAAAAATAATACTGGCATCAAGGAATTGTGAGTGAAGCTGTAAAATCCATTATTCAACAAGCTCAAAAAGAGGGACTTAATTATTTAACTGCTACCCATGATATTAAAAATATTCATAGTGGTCATGTTATGAAAAAAGCAGGTATGCATTATTGTTATTCTTATAAGGAACACTGGATGCCTAAAAATATTCCAGTTATTTTTAGAATGTATCAAATAAATCTTGATGGAAAGAAACGGATTTATCAAAAATATTGGAATCAATATGAACATTTTATTGAAGAAAACATATAAAGGACAAGTTATTTAAAACCTGTCCTTTTTCCTATATAACGATTAACTTGTTGATAATATTGAAGGTATTGTTCCTTAAATTCTTGTTTTAAAAATGGTTCTTCCACATATTTAATTTGAAGATGAAACATTATCATTGCAAGTAATGAAATAATCAATAAAATTGTATTAAAAAACATTAAACACATTCCTAGATAAGCAAGATTAAAACCTAAAAAGGCTGGATTACGACTAATTTGGTAAATACCATCTGTAATCAAATCTGTTTTTTCTTCATAGCTCACTCCTACACGCCAACTATCTTTCATTGTTAAAACAGAAGCAATAAAAACAATATCTCCTATGATTCCTAAAAATATTCCCATGATGCGAATTATCAATGGAAAAGTCGTTGTATTTAAATACTTAGTATTTCTATGATAAAAGTAGCAATCGTTGCTCCTTTCATCATTATTTCTATCTTCTTTTGAATTCCTTGTTTTCCTTTTCCCATATGATCTGTTTGAATTCCTTGTTTTCTTTGTTGAAACATCTTTATAAAATAACAAAGATAAAAGACAAGCAAAATCATATATCCTACTATTTGCATCTTAATTCCTTCTTCTACTTATTAAATCTATAATGATCATCACGACACCATATAAAACACCAGCTATTGCCCAAATAATCCAACTATATTGTATTTGTCCATTACCATTTTCACCAAAGGTATAATAAAGAAAAATAGCGGTCACAACAAGCCAATAGATGGCACTTATTTTTGATTTTAAAGCATTTTTCTTTTTTTGTTCAGGTGTATAATCCCCTGTTTGTAGAATCTTATCCAATGCATTTTGATAAATTCCTGCTAAAACAAGAAAAAAACAACCAATACTTACAAACAATAAAAGAAAACAAACAGCAATACTTTCTAAAAATTCATAATTTAAAAAGATAAAAATAGGTAAAACTGATAAAATACATAGAGCAATGCCTAGAATTTGATAACGGTGATAGTGATCTTGATAAGCTTCTTTTTCTTTAACTGCGTATTCTTTCACACTATTTTCAAGAGAAAAATCTTCTTTTTCTAAAAAATCATATTTTTTAACTTTAAAAGCACATAAACAAAATAAGATAACTGCTATCGTAATACAAATAATTAAAAAACTAAGACCTATACTTATTGCTAAATTTTCTGCCATATAAAATCGTTGGTACTGACATAGCGTTGTAAAACCAATTAATGGAATAGGTGAAATCACACATAAAAAGGTTGCAAATGCAATTTTTAAAGATGATTGTTTTCTAATCTTTAAATATTCTTGTACTTGTGTCAAAGATAAATAAATCCCTGTTTGAATGTTCCCTTCATTTTCCTGATCTAATAATAGATAATCTGTCGTTACATGAAAGAGTTGGCTAAGTTGAATAATTTTATCGGTATCAGGCATCGATTGACCTGACTCCCATTTTGAAACAGCTTGTCTTGAAATTTGAAGATGGTTAGCCAGTTCTTCTTGTGACCACCCTTCTTTTTTTCTTAACATCATTATTTTTTCTGATAAATTCATAACTTCCCTCCTGTTTCTATCTTAGAACAATTATCCAAAAAGTACTACCAACTCTACTTTTCGTTTTGTCAACTATCAGTTGACATTTAGATATTTGTTTTAAAAAAGCTTATAATTCCTACAACAATTAATAAAACAAAGGCAAAATAAAGCAAACCACATGAGACCATCACCATTAAAGTAATCGGCAATAAAATAATCGTTAAAACAAATTTTGAAAGTCCCCAAGCTGCCTTTAAGCCAAAGAAAAATAATTTTCCAAAAATGTAAAACATCAAAATCATAAATAAAAAATAGAACATTTTAATCTCCTCTTATCCTAAAAAAACATCCATTAACATCATGATCACAAAACCACTCAAAACACCAAAAGTTCCGACATGACTATGTTTACCAAGCTGTGCTTCTGGAATGAGTTCTTCTACTACAACATACATCATCGCTCCTGCAGCAAATGATAAACAAATAGGTAATATTGTTTGCATAATATGAATTGTAAAACCAGCAATAACTCCTGCAATAGGTTCAACAATTCCTGAAAGACTTCCATAAACAAAAGCCTTTGTACGTGACATTCCTTCCTGTTTTAAAGGAAGAGAAATAGCTGCTCCTTCAGGTAAGTTTTGAAGTCCAATTCCAAGAGCTAAAGCAAGTGCAGAAGCAAATGTAATACTCGAATTACTTGCTGCAATCGCAAAAGTCAAACCTACCGCAAATCCTTCAGGAATATTATGTAAAGTGACTGCTAAAACAAGCATCGTATTTTTCCCCAACATACTTTTAGGACCTTCAGGCTTGTCTTCATTTAAGTGTTGATGAGGAATCACATGATCTAAAAAAAGCAAGAATAAAGCTCCAATGATAAATCCTCCACCTAAAATAAGGGCACTATTTTGACCATTGGCTTCCGCCATTTCCATGGAAGGAATCAATAAAGACCAAACAGAGGCTGCAATCATAATACCTGCCGCAAATCCTAAAAAAAGTTGTTGATAAAAATCTTTGATTTCATCTTTAAAGAAAAAAACCAACGCACTTCCTAAAGTAGTCATTAAAAATGTAAATAAGGTTCCAAATAATGGATATAATAATGTATTCATAAATTTCTCCTTCTTCTTTTATTATAAAGATTTTGAATATTTTGCATAATGATATGCTAAAATAATTATGTTTTTGTTATAATAAGGACAAATGGAGGAATTTTATGAAAGATGGATATATAAGAGTTGCCAGTGCATCAATTGATACACTTATTGGCAATGTTAAACATAATGCTAATGAAATTAAAAAGATCTTAAAAGAAACAAGAGAAAAGAAAGCACAAGTGGTTGTTTTTCCTGAACTTGTTTTAAGTGGTTATACTTTAGAAGATTTATTTTTACAAAATCGTCTTTTAAATGAATGTCTTGTTCAATTAGAAGAAATTATGCATGATACAAAAGGACACCAACAAATTGTCGTTATTGGTTTACCTTTTCATTATCAAAATAATTTATATAATGTATCTGCTGTTTTATATGATGGAAATATTTTAGGAATTGTTCCTAAATATCATATTCCAAATTATAATGAATATTACGAAGGCAGACGTTTTACATCTTGTTTTGAAGATAATATTGAAATTGAGCTTTTTGGACAAATTGTTTTATTTGGTCGTAAAGTAGTTTTTGCTTGTCAAAATTTACCAAGTTTTACATTAGGTGTAGAAATTTGTGAAGATTTATGGCTTCCAAATGCGCCAAGTAATGAACTTGCTTTAAATGGAGCAACGGTCATTTGCAATACATCTGCCAGCAATGAATTAACTGCTAAAAAAGATTATCGAAGAAACCTTGTTTCAATGCAATCAGCAAAACTTGTTTCAGGATATGTTTATAGTAATGCAGGAAGTGGAGAAAGTACAACCGATGTAGTTTTCTCTGGGCATCATTTAATTTGTGAAAATGGAACGATTATTAATGAAAGTACTGGTTTTGATGCTGAAGTGATTTATGGTGATTTAGATGTTGAAAAACTTATTAGTGAAAGAAGAAAGATGACAACTTATCAATCTCATCATGATTATGACTATGTTTACTTTGATATGGATTTGATTGATATTGAAACAAATCATTACTATGATCCTCATCCTTTTGTACCAAGTAATCCTGCCCTTCGAGAATTACGTTGTAAAGAAGTCTTTGAAATTCAAACAAGAGGTTTAATGCAAAGATTAAAAGCTACTCATATAAATAAAGTCGTAATTGGTATTTCAGGTGGCTTAGATTCAACACTTGCACTCCTTGTTTGTGTCATGGCATTTGAAAAATTAGGTTATGATAAAAAGAATATTTATGCAATTACCATGCCTTGTTTTGGAACAACATCACGTACAAAAAACAACGCTTTAGGTCTCATGGAAGAACTTGGAGTGACAAGTCAAACTGTCAATATTGCTGAAGTTGTAAGAATGCAATTTAAAAATATTGATCAAGATGAAAATGTACATGATGTTACTTATGAAAATGTTCAAGCCCGTGAACGTACTGAAATCTTAATGAATAAAGCAAATCAAATTGGTGGACTTGTCATTGGAACAGGTGATTTAAGCGAAGTTGCTTTAGGTTGGTCAACTTATAATGGTGATCATATGTCCATGTACGCTGTCAATGTTTCGGTTCCTAAAACACTTGTGCGTTATCTTGTGGACTATGTTTCTTCTCTTTATAAAGGTCAAGTTCTTGAAACAATTTTACAAGATGTTTTAGATACTCCTGTATCTCCTGAACTTCTTCCTCAAGAAGATGATAAAATTGTTCAAAAAACAGAAGATATCGTTGGTCCTTATGAACTCCATGATTTCTTTATTTATCATATGGTACGTTTTGGTGATGAACCTCGTAAACTTTATAAAAAGACAAAACTTGCCTTCAAAGATAAATATGATAAAGATACAATTAAAAAATGGTTACGTTTATTCTACTGGCGTTTCTTTAGTCAACAATTTAAACGTAGTTGTATCCCCGATGGTCCAAAAGTTGGATCTGTCGCTTTATCACCTCGTGGTGATTGGCGTATGCCAAGTGATGCCAATGTTCAAATATGGCTTGATGAAGTCGAAAGAATTTAGAACTGCTTGCAGTTCTTTTTTTATTAACTCCGTATTTTATCCTTTTAATAAGAGTTTTCACTAAATATTTAAATCTATCTATGATAAAATAAAGCAAGAGGTGACATTATGCATATTTATAACTCAAATCACTATAGTTCAACAATAAAACAAATCATAAATGATTGTTTACACTCTGCAAAAGAAAATCCTTTTGCTATTCATTACATCATTGTTGATGATCCTAAATATTACGAAGAAATTTTCTTAAAATGTACAGATACCCTTTTTAATATTGAACTCATGACATTATCGTCGTTTTATCAAAAGCTTCTACAAATATATCATCAAGATTTTAGAAAAAAAACAGATATTCAAAATCTTTTAGAAATTATTAAAATGAATAAAGAAGATACCTCTTCTTTATTTCATTTAAGTGCTAATCATGTTTTAACAGCTAAACAAATATTAGATATTTTTAAAAGTTTCTATCTTTATAATATTCAAGAAACAACAAAAGAGTTACCAGATTTATCAAAAGAAAAAATTAAAACACTTTTCAATTTATATCATCAATTTGATCAAACTCATTTTTTAGAACATGATCTTATTTATTCACTTATTGATGAAAAGTGCCACAATTATTATTATTTTCTAACAAATCAAATAACAATTCCTAAAAATCAAGCACTTATTCAAAAGCTTGATCAATATGGTCATGTTTTTATTTATCAAGATACAAAAGAAAATGAAATTCTTGATTATACAGGTTATGTCACAAATCATTTATTTGATTCATCACATACAAAAAGTGATTTTGAACATCCTTATCAAATCTTAAAAGCATCAACGATTCAAGAAGAAGTCAAACAAGTTGTTTTTGATATTAATACATTACTTAAAGAAAATGCTTTACGTGATTTTGTGATTTATTACCCAAATGATGATTATTATCGTCATCTTTGTCGTATTTTAGATCAATTTAACCTTGCATATAATCGAAAAGAAACAATCACTAATCAAGCTTTTCAAGTCGTTAATATGCTTTTACAATATTGCCTAAGTAAAGATGAAACATATCTTTTAGATGCAATCAGTTCTTTATATTTATTAAATTTTCAAGATCATCAATATGTATCCTATTTAAAAAATTTATATACTTTACAAGGTTTTATTGATGATGAAAATTATCTAGCATTAAAAAAAGCAGTTTTAAAGATTCAAGGTCATGATTTATCATCCTATTCTTTATCTTTGATTGATTTTATTGAACACTTTTTTTGTAAAAATGAACTTGTTTATGCTTTACTTTCAAGTTTAAAACTTGAAGGAACTGAACCTCTTTCTTTAAAAGAATATTTAAGTTTACTTCAAGAAACGTTTTCTAAAAAAACACATTCTCTTAAGGAAAGCTATGACAGTCTTTATTTACTTAATTACAATCAACCTTACAGTGAACTCTTACAAGCAAAATATGTTTATTGTTTAGGTTTAAATGAAACAATTATTCCTCAAGAATTTAAAAATACCAATTTACTTTTAAATCAAGAAGCACTTGCATTAAAGTATCCTACAACCTATGATGCACTAAATAAACATCAAAATACTTTAAGACATCTTTTTTCTTGTCACCATCAAAAAATCATTTTAAGTTATGCATTAAGAGATTTAAATGGTGGAGATTTGGTTGTTTCATCGATTATTCAAAAATTAACGAAATTATTTACGATACCAACTTTTAAAAAACATATACTTATTCATCCTTCATTAAAAGAAGATTATTATTTAAAAGGACATCAAGATGATTCATTATCTGTTTTAAATCATCATCTCTTGGTTTACAAACAATCCCATCATCAAGTATTACCAATGCATATCAATCATCAACATAATCCTCTTTCCGCAAGTAAATTAGAGGTCTATAACCAATGCCCTTATAAATACTATCTACAATATATGTTAAAAGTAGATTCTATAAATAATTCTTTAATACAAAGTAATGAAATCGGTACTTTAGTTCATTATGTTTTAGAAAAAAATCATCATTATTTCAATAACTATCAAGCTAAAAACTTTGATTCCTTAAAAGAAGATATTCATTTAAGTATTCAAAACTATTTAAAGACTCATATGTTAAAGAAATATGCTTTGAAAAAAAATCAATTCTTTTTAAAACTAATTGAAGATGATTTATATAATACAATTATTGTTCTAGCAAAACAGATGCAACATGGTTTATTTGAACTCTCTGCTTGTGAAGAAAGAGTTTATGATAAGATTCAAGATATTGAACTTAAAGGTTTTATTGATCGTGTAGATTTATATCAAAATTATTTAAAAGTCATTGATTATAAATCTTCGAATAAAGAATTGAATTTAGAACTAGCACGTTTAGGATTTAATATGCAAATGTTGATTTATTTAGAAATGTTATCAAAGAATAAAAACTATGATAAAGGCGCTGTTTTGTATTTTAATACAAAGAAAAGAATGTTAAAAAGTGAGATTTCTATTTTAGAAAAACAAGATTCTGAAAGTTTTTTTAAACTTTATAAAATGGATGGCTATAGTGTAGATGACACTTATTTAGAAATTGATCATGAAATGGAACAAGAAAGTGATATTATCAAGATTAAACTTAAAAAAGATGGTAGTCCTTATAGTAACGCTAAAATTATTTCTCATGATGAATTAGATACCCTTTTACAAGAAATCACTTTACACATTCAAAGTCTTTACCAACAAATGATTACTGGAGATATTCGTATTTATCCAACACGTAGTGATAATCCAAACATTGATATGCATATTAATCCTTGTCGTTTTTGTCATTATAAAGCCATTTGTAATTATGATATTTTCTATAATGAAGATCATCAAATTGAATTAGGAGGTCAAAATGAAGAAAGATAAAAGTTTAAATGATGAACAAAATCTCGCTGTTTATAGTCGTGGAAGTTCTATTTTAGTTTCAGCACCTGCTGGTTCTGGAAAAACAAAAATTCTTGTTAATCGTATGATGTCTTTAATTGAAGATGATCATGTAAGTGTAGATTCTTTACTTGTTTTAACTTTTACGAAAGCAGCTGCTTTAGAAATGAAACAAAGACTCGTAGAAAGTTTAAATAAAAGAATTCATATTGTTGATGATTCTTTAAAAGTACATTTAGAAAAACAAAAGATATTATTAAATGATGCTTATATTACAAATTTCCATTCTTTTTGTAGTGATTTATTAAGCCAATATGGCTATACAATTCATTTAGATTCTAAGTTTGAAATTCTTGAAAACCCTACTTTAATTAAAGAAAATATTTTAAATCAATGTCTTGAAAAATGGGTTCAAGAAAAAGAATTTTATGATTTTTATCAAGAAAATTATACTGGTTATCAATTTAATTCTTTTAAAGAAATTCTTTTTCAATTAGATAATTTATCACATACTGTTTATCATTTTGATGATTATTTAGATCAAGTGAAAATAAAACTTTATGATCGTGTCATCAATGATCAAACAATTGAAGATACGCCTTTTGAAAAACCATTAAAAAAAATATTACACGAAGCTTTTCAAGAAGCCTATGATAGTTATTTAAAGCTTGAAGATTATTGTCAAACATATGGTTTAGGTTTTTACTTTGAAGAAACAAAGAAATTACCTGCACCACATACTGTTTTAGAAAATTATTTTCAAAATTTAAAAGAATGTTTTAATCAAGGAAAATATTTTTCAATGGGTATAGAAATTGAAAAACATCGTATGGCTAGTTATAAAGATGTTGATGATTCAATCAAAGAAACATATAAATCCTTATTAGATCAAACTAAAAACACTTTTAGTAAAGCTTATCAAAAATGTATGCCTTCTTCGATTGAAGAATTAAGTGAGGTTTTAAAAGTTTCTTATCGCCATTTAGAAATCTATTTAAAATATCTTAAAGAATTTCAAAAAGAATACCAAGCTTATAAAAAATCTCTTTCTTATTTAGATTTTAATGACCTTGAACAATATACCCTTCAATTATTGAGTGAAAATCAAGGGGTTGCTCAAACTCTTTATCAACAATTTCATGAAATTATGATTGACGAATACCAAGATACAAATGAAATTCAAGAAAATTTGATTTTATTAATTTCTCGTTTTCAAGAACCTGAAATTAATCGTTTTATGGTTGGGGATATGAAACAATCGATTTATCGTTTTAGAAAAGCGGATTTAGATATTTTTAATGAAAAATATCTCACTTATGGTCTTGAAGATAATAATCAAAGAATCGATTTAAAATTCAATTATCGTTCAAATAAAATTGTTTTAGATAGTATTAACTATATCTTTAATGCGATTATGGATCGTCGTTATGGTGGTTTGGAATACGACAATGATCCTCATGCCCAACTAAATTACGACTTTTTACGAAAAGAAAAATGTGATACTGATGAAAAATTACAACAAGCCATGTTACGTTACGATCAAGAAAAACGTTTCGATAGTGAAATCATGCTGGTTTTAAAACCCGAAGATGAAACAGTGGATATGATTGAATATGAAGCAAAAATGATTGGAAAAAAAATTCATGAGATGGTTGGTCATCTTGAACTTGATTTTTATACTGGAAATCGTTTGGCAAAGTATCAAGATATTGTTGTTTTGATGAGAAATGTTGCTAATTTTATAACTTATAAAAAGGTCTTTGATGCTATTTCTATTCCTAATTTAATTGTTCTTACTAAAGGATTTTTTGAAAGTAATGAAATTTTAGATTGTGTTTACTTTTTAAAAGCATTAGATAATTGTTTAGATGATTTGGCACTTATTTCATTGCTTAAAGGAAATTATAAAAAAACATGCTTTGATGAAAACTGGCTTTACCTTCATAAAATAGAAAATACATCTATGTATGAATCTTTAAAACAAGCAGCCGATCAAGAAGCGATTGATTTTTTAAACTATTATCATAAAATGCAAGAATTTGCTAGAAATCATCCAGTATATGAAGTTTTAGAAAAATTTATTAAAGAAAACGAATATGATCTATTTATCAGTTCTCTTTATAATGGTAAACAACGCTATGCCAATGTTCAACTTTTAATTGAAATGTTGAAAGCAGATGAAGGTCTTTCTTTATATCAAATCGTGCATAAATTTGAACAAACAATGACTTTAGGAATTGATTATAAACCTGCTACCCTTTCAAGTGATGGTGATGCTGTTACTTTTATGACGATCCATCAATCAAAGGGACTTGAATTTCCTATCGTAATCGTTAATCAAATGAACCATCAATTTAATTTTGCTGATGGAAAAGCACCTTTAATTCAAGATAAAAATTTAGGAATCATTTTAAATCCTCATCAAAAACAAGATTTAGGAGATTTTCAAAATGTCCTTATTGAATATCCACATCCTTTACGTGGTATCTTTTCAACAGTTCTTGATAATGAAACCATTAATGAAGAAATGCGTATTCTTTATGTAGCTCTTACAAGAGCATCTCAAAAGTTGATTTTAACGGGGGGGTTAAAAGAGATTAATATGATTGAAAAATGGCAAAAACAAGTCATTGATTATGCGCTGGATGCTTCATGTCATCTTTTACCTGCAACGATTCGTAAATCAAATCAAATGTTGAATTGGATCATGCTTGCTTTAATACGTCATCCTGATTTTATTCAACAATGTATTGATTTATCATTATTTGATGAAAAAATTAAAAATTATTATGATTTGGATCAAGTAAAAAATAACGCTTTACAATTAAAACTTTATCAAGAAAACACGATGCAACTTAATACCTGTCATTCTAAATTTCATACATCAATTATTGATGTTCATACAATTGATGAATATATCTATCCAACAAGTCAAATAGAAAATAATGATCGAGAACTTTATTTAAAAAATAGTCAATTTAATTATCAAAACAAAGCACCTTTTGATAAAACAGTAGCAGTTACTTCTATTATTGATGATGGAAATCGTTTTTTTGAAAGAGATGATGAAGAAAATGAATCATCAATGAAAGCAACTGATCGAGGAACTCTTGTTCATTTATTTTTAGAATTATATCCTTTAGATAAAGAATTAAATTTTGAAGAATGTTTTCAAAATATTATACAAAGATCTTTATTTAATGAAGAAGCGAGAACTCTTTTAAATCAATATAAGGTTCATTTAGAAAGCTTTATTGAAAGTGATATTTATCAATTGATGTTAAAAAGTTCATATTGTTATAAAGAAAAAGAATTTTCATTTTTAAATGAAAATAAACAAATTATTCATGGTATTTTTGACGTTTTATGTATTAACGAAGATAAAATAACAATCATTGATTATAAGACAGATACATTAGCTAAAAATAGTTCTGATGAACTCTTAAAAGAACTTCATCAAGGTCAAATGTATTATTATAAAAAGATTATGAAGCAAATGTTTCCAAATAAAGAAGTGGAAGCTATTGTTTATTATTTACACATTCATCGTTATGTTACACTTTAGGAGGTTTCTATGAAAATATTAATTGCAAGTGATTCTTATAAAGGAAGTTTATCTTCTTTAGAAGTATCTAAAAGTATTCAAAAAGGATTTAAAGAAGTTTTTGAAGATGTTTCTTTTAAAACGCTATCAATGGCTGATGGAGGAGAAGGAACAACACAAGCTATTGTTGAATCCTTAAATGGTCAATATATAACAATTGACTGTCATAATGCCTTACAAGAGCCTATTCAAGCAAGCTATGGTATCACTAGTCAAGGAGCTATTATTGAAATGGCAAGTGCTTCTGGACTGCCTCTTGTTAAAGAAAAGAAAATTAGAGAAGCAAATACAAAAGGAACTGGTGAACTTATTAAAGATGCACTAGATCGTCATTGTCAAAAAATCTATCTTGGAATTGGCGGTTCAGCTACCAATGATGGTGGGATTGGAATGGCTCATCATTTAGGAATTCGTTTTTTAGATAAAAATCACCAAGTTTTAGAACCTATTCCTGAAAACTTACCTTTCATTGAAGATATTGATACTCATCAACTTGATTCTCGAATAAAAGATACACAAATCATCGTCATGTGTGATGTAACAAATCCACTTTGTGGTAAAACAGGTGCCAGTACTATCTATGGCCCTCAAAAAGGAGCTAATGAAAAGGATATTCAATTTTTAGATCAAGGATTAAAACATCTTGTAGAAATATGTATTAAAAAAGGCTATCAAGATTATAGTGAAGAAGCTGGTTCTGGAGCTGCTGGTGGTTTGGGATTTGGTTTAATGACGTTTTTAAATGCTAAACTACAAAGTGGAATTGAAACTGTTTTAGATGTTGTTCATTTTGATGAATACGTCAAAGATTGTGATCTTGTTATTAGCGGTGAAGGACGTATTGATCATCAATCAATGTATGGAAAAGTACCTACTGGAGTGAGTCAAAGAGCAAAAAAATATGGTGTTGACACAGTTTGTATTGTTGGCTCTATTGGAGAAAATGTTGGTGATATTTATGATTGTATTACCACGATTGAAAGTTGTATCGATCATTGTTGTCCTTTAGAAGAAGCTTTAGAAAATGCTGGTGAAAATGTTTATAAAGCTGCTTTTAGGCTTGCAAGAAGTATCCAATTAGGGCAAAAGATGCGTCACTAAACGCATCTTTTTTGTTTCATAAAATTCCAAAAAGCAACTCCAATGATAATTATATAACCGATTACACTATAAACATCAGGTACTTGATTTAATAAGAAAAATCCAAGTAGAGCTGCAAAAATAACTTGTGTATAATCATAAATCGATATTTCTTTAGCAGGTGCATATGTATAAGCATTCGTAATTGAAAATTGTCCTCCTGCTGCCATTAATCCTGCCATGAGTAAACAACCAATTTGTTGAAGTGTCATAGGTTGAAAATGAAAAATTAAATAAGGTACAACAGATAAACATGAAAATAATGAGAAAAAGAAAACAATTTTTGCTCCAGCAACACCTTGTTGTCCTAATTTTCTAACACAGGTATAAGCAATCCCTGCTCCCATCGCTCCTAAAACTCCAATAAACGAATTGATATTACTTACAAAATGAATAGAAGGTTTAATTACAAATAAACTTCCTATAAAAGCAATCACAACTGTTACTTTTTGAATCGTATTTGCTTTTTCTTTTAAAAATAATGAAGAAAAGATAATAACGAAAAATGGTGATAACTTATTAAGCATAGATGCATCACTTACTAATAAATGATCTACTGCATAAAAATTACATAAGATACCTAACGTTCCAAAAGTAGAACGTAAAAGCAACATCGGTATATCCTTCTTTTGATAGGTAAAACCTTCTTTACTTTTAATTAGAATAATAAATGCAAAAAGTGCTGCAATTAAATTACGAAAAAAACTTTTTTGAATAGATGATAAATCACCTGATAACTTAACAAAAACATTCATACTTGCAAAAAAGAATGCTGCCATCATAATAAATAACATTCCCTTTTTTGTATCGTTCATAAAATACCTCCTTAAAACAAAAGAATAAGGACACTGTCCTTATTCAGTAATTTTAACAACTTGATGTGCTTGAAGACCACGATCTCCTTCAACTAATTCAAACTCAACCTTTTGTCCAGGATCAATTGTTTTAAATCCTTCTTGAACAAGTTGTGAATAGTGGAAGAAAATATCTCTTTCTTCACCTTCCATGTTGATAAATCCAAAACCTTTATCTTTGTTAAAATTCTTTACAATACCAATAGCCATGAACACTTCTTCTCCTTCTTTTTTATCTACTTAATATTTTACATCATATTGCTTATCTAGACAACCACATTATTCTAAAATTAAAACATTTTTCACCAATTTTTTTTCTACAAGTTCTTCTATTAAATCTGTTGGTGAAATAATACGATATTTAAAAACTTGTGTTTGTTTAGAAAGAGTGATATTCATTTTTTTTAATGAACAAACCACCAGCTCACTACAATATAATTCTTGATCACTTGATAAATCCATTTGATAATCATAAGGATAATTTAAATAATCTAAAGCATTTTTCAAAAAATCTTTAATAAAAGTATTCTCTTTTAAAAAACGAAAACATGTCATGGCTTTTAAATAAGACTCATTTTTTAAATTAGCCATTTGATCAAAGGTACGTATCTGTACACCTCCAACATTTGCATCTAAAACAAGTATTTCCTTTTGCGTTTTATACATCTTCATGATTTTTTCATAATATGGAAAAGAAGTATCCAAAAGTTCTTGAACTTGTTTTAAACTTCCTAAATAGATAAGTGTATGTTTCCACCTACCAGGAATCGCAATATTTGAAATATAATGACTATTTTCAATATTAATAATATCCCCACATTGCAACTTTGAAAAATTTTCTGAAACCTCTTCATAACTAAAATTTTCCTTTTGAGTTGATACCTCGATATCTTTTTTTTGTGTACATCCCACAAGACATAAACATAATATCAAAGCATATATTCTATACACATCATCACCTAGATCATACTTAAACTTACTCTTTTTTTATTTAAATCAACATCTATGACATTGACTTCTACAATATCCCCTATACTTAAAACATCTAATGGATGTTTAATTCTTTGTTTTGACATTTTTGATATATGCACTAAACCATCATTTTTTAAGCCAATATCCACAAAAGCTCCAAAATCAACAACATTTCTAACAGTTCCTTCTAAAACCATTCCTGGTTTTAGATCTTCTATATGAAGAATATCTTTTTTTAAAAGTGGTGTTTGATATTGATCTCTAATTGAACGATTTGGTTTAATTAAACAATCAATAATATCATCTAATGTATATTGGTCAATTTTTAAAGTTTCTATAACTTCTTTTTTATTAATTTTTAATAATTTATCTTTAAGTTCCACTGTTCCTAAATCAGCTAATGATAATTGACATAAATTTAATAAATCTAAAGCTTGTTGATAATTTTCAGGATGAATAGCAGTAGCATCTAATGGATGATCACCATCTAAGACACGCAAAAAACCTATTGCTTGTGTATATGTTTTGGCTCCTAATTTTTTTACATTTTTTATTTCATTTCGATTATGAAATTTACCATGTTCATTTCGATATAAAACAATTTGTTGTGCTACACCAGCATTTAATCCTGCAACATATTTAAGTAATGACTTAGAAGCTGTATTGATATCAACACCTACATTATTTACTGTTTTTTCAACAACGAAATCCAATTGTTCTTCTAAATTTTTTTCAGGAATATCATGTTGATATTGTCCAACTGAAATTGCTTTGGGTTCAATTTTAACAAGTTCAGCAAGTGGATCTTGTAAACGTCTTGCAATTGATACTGCAGATCTTTCTTCTACATGATAATTTGGAAATTCTTCTTTAGCAATTTGACTTGCTGAATAAACAGAAGCACCTGCTTCAGAAATAATAGCAAATTCTACATTTAAATGATATTCTTGAATAAGTTTAGCAATAAAGGCTTCGGATTCTCTTGAAGCAGTTCCATTTCCAATAGCAATAATTTCAATTTTATATTTTGAAATAATATCTAATAAAGCTTTAATATCTTTATCATAATTATCTTTAGGTAAAGTAATAAAGACTTTATCAATGTGTAAGACTTTACCTGTTTGATCAACAACTGCTAATTTACATCCTGTTCGATAAGCAGGATCAACACCTAAGACCATTTTATTTTTTAATGGTGCTTGTAATAAAAGATTTTCTAAATTGACTGAAAAGACTTTTAATGCTTGTTCATTAGCTTTTTCTGTTAATTCTTTTCTTATTTCTCTTTCAATAGAAGGGAATAATAATCTTTGATAACTGTCTTCTACTGCTTTTTGAATGTATGGTAAAAGATTTGTTTCTCTGCTTTTTGTAACACCTCTTGTAATGTATTGTAAATAATAATCTTTATCTCCTTCTATATTTACATTGATTACTTTTTCTTTTTCAGCTCGATTGATTGCTAAAATACGATGTGATACTAAAGTTTTTACTTTTTCTTGATAGTTATAATACATTTCATAAACTTTATTTTCATCATCATGTTTTTTCTTTTCACTTGTTTTTAAAATACCACCTTTATAAAGCATATCTTTTAAAAACTTACGATATTTAATATCATCAGCAATATCTTCAGCAATAATATCTAAAGCTCCTTGAATGGCATCTTCTACATTTAAAACATCATCATTTAAATATTTTTTAGCTTCTACTAAAATATTTCCTTTATTTAAAGCTAAGATCCATTTAGCTAAAGGTTCTAATCCTTTTGCTTTAGCGGCTGTTGCTTTTGTTTTTCTTTTTTCTTTATAAGGACGATAAAGATCTTCAACTTCGCTTAATTGTGTAGCTTTTAAAATATCTGTTTTTAGTTTTTCATTTAACATTCCTTTTTCATCAATTAAACGAATAACATCTTCTTTTCTTTTTAATAAATTCACTTGATATTGATAATATTTATCAATTGTACGTATTTGATCTTCATCTAAAGCACCCGTCTTTTCTTTTCGATAACGTGCTATAAAAGGAACTGTATTACCTTCTTCTAATAAAGATAACACTGCTTCAATTTGATGTACTCTTACATTTAATTCTTCACTAATTGTTTTAATAATTTCTTGATTCATATAAACCTCTTTAAATACTTGTATATTCTTTTAACGTATAGATAATATCTTGGTAAATTTCATCACATAAATAATCTTTTAATTCATCAATTGAACACCATTTATAATCCGTATGTTCAAAAGAAATAGAAACATGATCATCATCTGTAGATGCTAAATAACCAATACCTACTGTTTGATAATCCTTTCTTATTTTGGTAAAAGTATATGCTGGTTTAACAACATCGATCGTTAAACCCGTTTCTTCTTTCAATTCTCTTTTTAAAGCTTCATTCGGTGTTTCCCCATATTCTAAACCGCCCCCAGGAAGCTCCCAATATCCTAGTCCATCACTAGATGGTCTAACTCTTTTCATTAATAATACTTTTTGTTTAAAAACAACAATTCCTTTTACTGTAATATGAAATCTTATATTTTCCATTGATATTTCCCCCTATACTGTCTTTATCATAACATTATTTTATCAAATATGTTTAAAAATTATTATGAAAAATGTATAATATATGCTGAGGTGATTTTAATATGATTAACTTTAAAGAAGAAGTCGAAAAAAGAAAGGAACAGCTTATTCAAGATATTGAAACATTATGTGCAATTCCTTCCGTTTATAATGAAAAAACAATCGGTGAAAACCAACCTTATGGAAGTGAATGTAGACAAGCTCTTGATGCTATGTTAGCAATTGGAAAAAGAGATGGTTTTGTTGTACATGATGAAAATGGTTATGCTGGACATATAGATATTGGTGATCAAGAAGAAAGTTTTGGTATTTTAGGTCATTTGGATGTTGTTCCTGTTGATTCAAGAGGATGGGACAGCGATCCATTTAAAGTGGTTCAAGCTAATGGTAAACTTTATGGTAGAGGTGTTGCTGATGATAAAGGACCTTTACTTGCTGGATATTATGCTGCTAAAATCATTCATGATTTAGATTTACCTGTTAAAAAGAAAATTCGTGTTATTTTTGGTTGTGATGAAGAACGTGGATCTTCTTGCGTTGAACATTACTTTACTAAGAATCCATATCCATCTATGGGGTTTACTCCTGATGCTGAATTCCCTGTTGTTTATGGTGAAAAAGGAATTGTTCGTTTCCATATAACAGGAAATGTAAAAAAAGATGGATTGATTGCAATGGTAGCTGGTGATCGTGTAAATATTGTTCCTGGTGAATGTGAAGCAATTATCGAAGGCAATCATAAACAATATGAAGAATCATTTAAACAATTTTTAAGTGATCATCATGTAACTGGTATCATTGAAGAAGAAGGAAATTGTACAAAACTTGTCTTAAAAGGAAAAAGCGCACATGCTTCTTTACCAGAAGAAGGAATTAACGCTGTAAGTTTACTTGCAACTTATTTAGATACTGTTATTAATAATAAACTTGTACATTTTATTGCAACTTATTTAAATGATTATTATGGAAAAGGTTTACAAATTAATCATGAAGGATTAATGGGTAAATTAACAATGAATTTAGGTGTTGTCAAATATGTTAAAGAAGATGCTGATATTGAATTAGACTTACGTTGTCCTCATGAAATTGATTTAAAGGAAATGTGTGATGGTGTAAAAGAATTATGTCAGTCTCTTGGATTAAATTTAGAAAGTGATATTCATGAACCACTTTATATCGATCCAAACAGTGAGCTTGTTCAAAAACTTCATAAAGCTTATGTTGAAGTTTCAGGTGATACAGAAAGTCAACCACAAGCAATTGGTGGAGGAACTTATGCTAAATCAATGCCAAATTGTGTAGCTTTTGGATGTGAATTCAAAGATGAAGATAACGCAATTCATGGTAACAATGAAAACATAAAGATTGATTCATTATTAAAATCAACAGAAATCTTTGCTAAAGCAATTTATGATTTAATTAAAGAATAGAAATTTCTATTCTTTTTTTATACAAAAAAACTTATCTTTAAAGATAAGCTTATCAACTCTATGGTGCGGCCGACCGGACTTGAACCGGCACGGCATAAGCCATAGGTCCCTCAAACCTACGTGTATACCAATTTCACCACGGCCGCATCTAACATATTTAATTTAACACATTTTGAAGATAAAAACAAGACGACTATTTATTAGTCGTCTTCATTTTTAATAAATCATCTAAGTTATATGGTGTATTTTGATATACATAATAGTTAAGCCAATTTGAAAATAATAAATAGGCATGACTACGCCACTTAACTAAGATTTCATCATTGACATCATCATTTTTATAATAGTTTTTAGGCATTACACAATCCCCACCTTTAGCTAAATCACGGTGATATTCCTTATCTAATGTATCTGGATCATATTCTGGATGCCCTGTAACAAAAAATCTTGACCCGTCCTTTTCTGCTACCAAATAAACACCCGCATCGTTTGAAGAAGCTAAAATATCTAATGAATCAATTTTTTCAATATCTTCTTTTTTAACAGAAGTATATCTTGAATGGGGTGCATAAAATTGATAATCAAAACCTCTTAGAATTCTTCTTCTCATCTTTTCTGGATTTGTATGATGATGATAAACACCTGTTAATTTTTCTTTCAATTGATATTTTTCAACACCATAATAATAATATAAAGATGCTTGAGAAGCCCAACAAATAAAGAATGAAGAAAAGACATTTGTATTGGCCCAATCAAAAATATTTGTAAGTTCATCCCAATAATCTACATCCTCAAATTTTAATTTTTCAACAGGAGCACCTGTTACAATCAAACCATCATACTTATTATCTTTAATTTCATTAAAGGTTTTATAAAATTCCATTAAATGTTCTTGTGATGTATTTTTAGAATTATGACTTTCCATACATAACCAATCTACTTCAATTTGTAAAGGTGTATTAGAAAGCAATCTTAATAGCTGTGTTTCTGTCACGATTTTAGTTGGCATAATATTAACAATAATTAATTTTAATGGACGAATTCTTTGTGATAAAGCTCTTGTTTCATCCATAACAAAGATATTTTCTTCTTTTAATATTTTACTTGCTGGTAAATCATTTGGTATTTTTATTGGCATATGTAACTTCCTCTCTATGAAAATGAAATAAATTCATTAAATATTTTTAATATATAAGCATCTGACATTCCTGACAAATAATCTATAATACTTTTAGCCATTGCATTTTTATCATGTTCAAAATCATAAATAATATGATTTTGATATAATGGATTTCTATTAAAATGCTTCATTTGACTATACTTTTCTAACCAATGCATATATCCTTGAATAGTTACAGGATATTTTTTTTGATCTTTCTTTAAAGCTTCTAAAACATTTATTTGATTATCATTTGCTATCTTATCATATTTATATAAAAATTGAAAAATAGAATTTAAAATAAGTTGTACATAATTTGTGTGGACTTCTATACGATCAATTAGATAAATATTTTGATAATTGAATTTCATAATATACTTCATGACTTCAAAAGCTTCATCTGATAAGCATATTCCTTTCTCTATAGAAGAATTTTGACAAACATCTAATATAAAATAATTAACAATTGTTCCATTATTAATAGCATCAAAATGAGATTTTGTTAATTGATTTAGATGATTTCTTAAATCTTCTACAAGCTGTTCATCAATAATATTTAATCGTAAAGCATCTTCAATATCCCTAGCAAGATAAGCAATTTTATCTGACATTTTAACAACACAGCCTTCCCAAGTATAAGGATTGTATTGCCCAGGATATAAATAATCTTTTAAATCAATAGATTCATTCCTTTTAATAATTGCTTTTTGATTCATTTCTCCACAATGAGAAATAATTCCATCTCTTACAGCATACGTTAAATTTAAATTTCTACGAACATGATGATCATCTTCCAAAGTTTCAATTTGATCTACAAAATATAAACTATTTTTTTCATGCCAAAAATCTTGTAGACCATGTTCTTTAGAAATCTGATTAATGATCTTTTCTCCACCATGTCCAAAAGGTGCATGTCCTAAATCATGTCCAACAGCAATTGCTCTTGTAAGTTCTGTATTTAATCCTAAATAATGAGCAATAGTATAACTTACTGAATCTACAAGATTTACATGCTCACTTCTTGTACAAACATGATCATCTTCAACTGCAAAAAAAACTTGCGTCTTATGTTTCAATCTACGATAAGCAAGAGAAAAAATAATACGATTATAATCTCTAGAAAAAGGACTTCTTAAATCATTTTTTCTTTGATAAAGTGCTTCATTTCTTGAAATTGCTTGTTGATATTGAGGATGATTTTCATACATTGCTTCTTTTAAAAAACTATTTTTTGACATTTTTTATACCTCGCTTTTTTATTATATAAAAATTAAAAAAAAAGATAAAGAAAAAGATTATCTTTCGATAATCTTTTAGAATTTTAAGAATCTTCTCATTGAAACAAAACTTCCAATTAAACCTACTCCAGCACCTAAGCCAGCCAAAATAAATGAGAAATCTCTAATAAATGGCATTGGGGCTTTTAATACAAGCATTGATGACATTAATGAACCACCTGTATAGTTATATAACGCTCCATAACCATAAACAAGAACAAGAATTGGAATAATTGCTCCAAACAATCCAATGAGCATACCTTCTAACATAAATGGAATACGAATGTACCAGTTACTTGCTCCAACCATTCTCATAATTGAAATTTCAGTAGATCTTGCTGTAATTGTAATTTTAATTGTATTAGATATCATGAATAAGGCGACAATAACTAAACCAACAATAAAAACTGATCCAGCTTTTTGTATTGTATTCAATGTTGTGACCATACTTTGTGTAGAATCACCACCATAATTAACAGAATTTACATTAGGAATATCTTGAATCTTTTTAGCTAAACTTGCAAGTTTTGTTGGATCTTTTGCTTCTACTTCATAAGCAGAACCTAAAGGATTATCTTCACGATAAGACTCAAATAACGTCTTACCATCTTTACCTTGTTTATCGATAAGTTTATTCAACTCTTCATCTTTTGATGAATATGTAACAGATCCAACACCTTTAAGTTTTTTGATTTGATTCCCTACTTCTTTTTCAGCATTTTCATCAATCGATCTTTCTAATTTAACATAAATACGCACGCCATCTTCAATATTTGCTGAAATATCTTGAACATTAAGTGCTAAAACACTAATAACACCAATAAGTAATAAAGTAATTGTTACAGCAAAAATTGAAGAAAAAGACATTGCACCATTTCTCCATAAATTAACCAATGATTCTTTAAAATGTTTTGGTAAATTTTTTATACAACTTATTAATTCTTTCATTATAAATCATATCCTCCTAAAGATGTATCAGCATTAATGCAACCATCTTCCATTAAAATTGTACGTTTTTTATGTTCTTGTACAATCTTTTGATCATGAGTTACAACTAACACAGTTGTCCCTTGTTCTTCATTAATACGCATTAATACATTAATAATTTCTTTTGAAGTTTCTGGATCCAAGTTTCCTGTTGGTTCATCAGCAATTAAAACTTTTGGACGATTTACAATTGCTCTAGCAATTGCAACTCTTTGTTGTTGACCACCTGATAATTCATGAGGGAAAGCATTGACCTTATCTTCCAAACCAACAAGCTCTAATGTTGCTCTTACACGTCTTCTGATTTCTACACGTGGTGTATCAATAACTTCTAAGGCATAGGCAACGTTTTCAAAAACTGTTTTTTTAGGTAATAATCTAAAATTTTGAAAAACAACACCTATATTTCTTCTAAAATAAGGTACTTTACTATTTTTAATTTTAGAAACATCTTGTCCCACAACTTCAACTTTTCCTGAAGTTGGTTTTTCTTCACGATATAATAACTTAATAAAAGTAGATTTTCCTGCACCAGTTGTACCGATAACATATACAAATTCTCCAGGTTCAATTGTAAGATTTACATCATTAAGTGCTCTTACTCCTGTTTTATAAATTTTTGTAACATTTGTTAGTTTTATCATTTCTATTCAACTCCCAGGAGTATTATAGCACAATTTGTAAGTTTTGTTTGAATATTGAGTCTATTAATTATGTTTTTTCATGTTATAATATGTTTATTGAAGGAGTGGCTAAATGAAAAGAACATGCCCTAGATGCAATAATGAACTATCTACAAATTGTTATGTAAAAGATAAAGGAATCAATACTTTAAGCTATCTAGAATTAATTATAAAAAAAGATCAATTCAATAAAAAATATAAAGAAATTAAATCATGTTACTGTCCTAAATGTGGTTATGTAGAACTTTATGTTGATGTCAATCATCAAAATCAACATTTAAAAAAGGATGATGATTTAAATTCTTTAAGACAAACTGTAAGGCAATATGCTATTGATTATCATCAACGTATAGAATTAGAAAGAAAAAAAAATGAAAGAAAAGAAATTCTAGATAAAAAAAGGAAACTTGAATCTCTTATTTATCAATCACATATACAAAACGATAAAAAAAGAAAACGTAAAAAAACTTTACGTAAAACACATTTACTAAAAAAAGTGCTAAGAAAATAGCACTTTTTTTATAAATCTATATTAGGTAATGTAAATCCTCTTCCTCTTACATTATGTGTCTCATTTGTAATAATAAATGCTGCCTCATCAATTTTTAAAATTTCATTGGTAAGTGTCACTAATTCTCGGCGGCTGACAACAGACATCACTGCATACATATCTTGTTTTTTATAACCTGTGGTAATATTCATAAGCGTACATCCTCGATCTATTTGATCATAAAGAATACTTTGAATCTCATTCCATTTTGGTGAAATGACCAATACTTGAATTTTAGATTCACCTAATAAAATCATTTTATCCATGACCAAAGCAGTAATCAAAACAACTAAAATACCATAAAGAATTTGTTCAACATTTGAAAAAGGAACTTGTAAAGCTAGGATAATACAATCAAAGCCATTAATAAGAACAGTCGTAGAAATACCTGTTTTTTTATTTAGAACTAATGGTGGTATATCCATTCCTCCGGTACTTGCTCCCATTCTTAAAACAAGTCCTAATCCTCCACCTACAAAAATTCCTGCATAAACAGAGGATAAGAGTAAATCATTTGTAAGATGTGTAACCCCCGAAGTATTTTCAAATATTGTTAAAAATGTTGGGAAAATAATTGTACTTAATAATGTTTTAGCTGCAAAAGATTTTCCTAGAAAAAAATAGCCTGCAATAAACATAATAATATTGATTACATAAACAACAAGCGATAAAGGAATTCCTGTTATTTGTTTGACAATTAATCCTAACCCAGAAGCACCACCAACAATAATCCCATGAGGGGTAATGAAAGCACAAATTCCAAATGCTAGAATAGCATTACCAATAACAATCACAGCAATTTCTAAACATTTTTTAAAAAATTTATTCTTCATGACTACCCTCCTGTATACGAGATTTCAAATACGCATAAATAAAATCATCTAAGTTTCCATCTAAAACATCTTTAGGATTATTAGACTCATATAATGAACGATTATCTTTTACTAAAGAATATGGATGTAAAACATAAGAGCGAATTTGTGAACCCCAAGCAATTTCCTTCTGCTCACCTTGTATTTCTTTTAATTCATTTGCTTGTTTTTCTTCCATTAAAGCAAATAACTTACTTTTTAACATCATCATCGCTTGTTCTCTATTTTGAATTTGGCTTCTTTGACTTTGACAAGTAACGACTGTTCCTGTAGGAATATGGGTAATCCTAACTGCTGAATCTGTTTTATTAATATGTTGTCCACCTGCTCCACTTGCACGATAAGTATCAATTCTTAAATCTTCTGGTTTAATGTCAATTTCAATTGTATCATCTAATTCAGGAATAACATCAATGGATGCAAATGAAGTATGACGTCTTTTGGAAGAATCAAATGGAGATATTCTAACAAGTCGATGAACACCTTTTTCAGCCTTTAAATGTCCATAAGCATATTTTCCTTTAACCAAGAAAGTAACTGATTTAATACCTGCAACATCTCCATCTAAATAATCTAAAACTTCTATTTTAAAATCTTTCGTCGAACAATATCTTTGGTACATACGATACAACATTTCTGCCCAATCTTGGCTTTCTGTCCCTCCTGCACCTGGATGAATTTCTACGATGGCATTAGCACTATCATACTTTCCAGATAAAAGTAAATTTTTTTCAAATTCACCCATTCTTTGTTCAAAATCTTGATAATCACTTTCTAAAATAGTTTGAAATTCTTGATCATCCGTTTCTTTAACTAATGTATATGTTTCATCTAATGAATTTAATGATTGACAAAGACTTTCATATTCATCAGTAATTTTTTTCATATCATTTAATTCGTCATAGATCTTTTTAGCTTTTGTTGGATCATCCCAAAAGTCATCTTGCATTGTTTGATATGAAAGACCTTCTATTTCTCTTAATTTTTCATCAATTTGTGCAGATTTTCTATATTCGTCTATTAATAAATGGGCTTTATCAAGCCCATTTTTTATTTCATATAATTCCATTATTTAAATTCTACTTCTAATTTTAAATGAGGAATATTTTCTTCTGCTGAACTACCAGGACGAATACCCATATGCACAATATTTTTAGAAATCATATCAACAATAGAAAGTTTCATTTGTTCAAACATATAGAACGCTTCTTCTGTATATTCAGAAAGTGGATTCTTTTGTGCATACGCACGTAAATAAATACCATTTCTAAGTTTAGTCATTGCGTCAATATGATTGATCCAAGTATAATCAATAACTCCTAATAAAACACTTCTTTCATAATTAACGATTTTTGCATGATCAATATCTTTATTTAATCTCATTTGATATTGAGAGAAGCAAATTTCTGTTAAAGTTTCTAATAATTTCTTAGAATCATTTTTAACAACATCTTTATTCTTAGCATCAATTTCAGCAAGCAACATATAATTTTTAGCTACAAAATCTAAAACAGCATCCACATCAACTTCATCATGTTTACCATGAGTTGTACATCTATTGATTGTCATTTCAATTGCTTGATTGAACATACCTTTGATAATATCATCTAAATTATCTAATGACATGATTTCATCACGTTCTTTATACATAATTTCACGTTGTTGTCTCATAACATCATCATATTCAAGAATATGTTTACGTGAATCAAAGTTTTGACCTTCAACACGTTTTTGTGCATTTTCGATAGCTTTTGAAACCATTTTATTTTCAATAGCCATATCATCATCTAAATAATTACTAAATGATTGTAATTTTTCACCAGCAAATCTTTGCATTAATTCATCATCAAAAGAAACATAGAATACAGAATATCCTGGGTCACCTTGACGTCCAGAACGTCCACGTAACTGATTATCAATACGTCTAGATTCATGTCTTTCAGAACCAATAACTGCTAAACCACCAATTTCAGGTACACCTTTACCAAGTTTAATGTCAGTACCACGACCAGCCATGTTTGTAGCGATTGTCACCGCACCTTTTTGACCTGCTCTTGCAATGATTTCAGCTTCTTTAGCATGGTTTTTCGCATTTAATGTATTATGTTTAATTCCTCTTTTATCTAACATTTTTGATAAAATTTCTGAAGTTTCAACCGATACAGTCCCAATTAGAATTGGTTGACCATAAGCATGTCTTGCAACAACTTCATCACATAATGCTTTAAATTTATTTGTTTTTGTAGAATAGATCTTATCATTACGGTCATCACGAATAACTGGTTTATTTGTTGGAATTTCAATAACACGCATGTTATAGATCATCATAAATTCTTCTTCTTCTGTTTTTGCAGTACCAGTCATCCCTGCTAATTTATTAAATAATCTGAAGAAATTTTGATATGTGATTGTTGCTCTTGTTTCTGTTTCTTCTTTAATTGGAACACCTTCTTTAGCTTCAATTGCTTGATGTAACCCATCAGAATAAGCACGTCCTGGCATAACACGTCCAGTAAATTGATCAATGATCATAATTTTTGCATTACGAATATCTCTTGTACCATCTTCTGTTGCAATCATATATTCAACATCACGAGTCATCGCATAGTTTGCTTTTAATGCTTGATTGATATGGTGAACTAATGAAGTATGTTGAATATCATATAAGTTATCAATCTTAAATCCTTTTTCTGCTTTTTCGATTCCTTTTGGAGTTAATGAAACAGTTTTTGTTTCAATATCAACTTCATAATCTTTTTCAGCAATTAATGATTTAACAAAACGATCTGCTTGTAAATATAAAGCAGCTGTATTTTTCTTACCACCTGAAATAATCAATGGTGTTCTTGATTCATCAATTAAAATAGAGTCAACTTCGTCGATCAAAGCATAGTTAAGTCCTTTAACTAATACTTTATCTTCCATTGAAGTAACCATATTATCTCTTAAATAGTCAAAACCTAATTCAGCATTTGTTGTATAAGTAACATCACAACCATGTGCTTCTTGTTTTTGTTGAGGTGTTAATTCTCTTTTATTTAATCCAACTGTTAATCCTAAAAATTCTAATACTTTACCATTATTTCTAGCATCACGTTCAGCCAAATAGTCATTAACAGTAATAACGTGAACTCCTTTTCCAGTTAATGCATTTAAATAAACTGGGAAAATAGAAGTTAATGTTTTACCTTCACCTGTTTTCATTTCAGCAATATCACCATTATGTAATGCAATACCACCCATTAATTGAACTTTAAAAGCTTTTAAATGAATTTGACGCCATGCAGCTTCTCTTGCAACTGCAAAAGCATCAATTAAAATATCATCTAATTCACTACCGTTATTTAATTTTTCTTTTAATACATTTGTTTGATTTGCTAATTCTTCATCAGACAAAGCACTATACTTATCTTCTAAAGAAATAATTTCTTGAGCAATCTTATCTAATTTTTTAAGTTGTTTTCTTTCATCATCGAAAACACCTTTAATTTTTGAAACAAAGCCTTTTTTTGTTTTTTGTGGTGTTGTAGAAAATGGAATAACTTCTCCATTATATTCTTCATTTTTAAAATCTTCTACATGTATATCTTCACCTTGTTGATCTTGTAAATCAACAATATTTTTAGCTGCTTCAACATCGATTCCTAATTTAGCGTTTTTCTTTTTAATTTCTTTTCTTATTTCTTGCTTTCTACTAGCCATACATACACGCTCCTTTTACGCTTGTAATCGAGTTTAATTATATCAAATAATTGTGATTATTAAAAGCAAAATTTAAATATCCCTACTTAAAATAAAAATCTAGAGATTATCTCTAGATTTTTACGACATGTTTTGCCTGCATACCGCGTTCGCTTTGATATAATTCAAACTCAACTAATTCGCCTTCATTAAGTGTTTTATATCCATTTTGAACAATTTGGCTATAATGAACAAAAACATCTTTTCCTTCTCCTCGATCAATAAATCCAAATCCCTTTTCGGCATTAAACCATTTGACTCTTCCTTGCACTTTCATCATCCTTTCCTTGTCTATTTCAGTATATTTAATATTTTATAAAAAAGTTATCATTTTCATTCGACAAATAAATTTTACGTGTCATTTACAACAAAAAAATGTCATCTCTATTGTCAAATAGTTCACACTATTTTACATATTTGTTGAAAAAGTAATAAAAAACATTTCTAGCAAAAGCATAAAGCTTACCCTTACTATTGGTTAGTGGTTTTCTTAGTGTCTACAATAGAATTGATTATTTTTTAAAATAATCAATATGAGGGCAAGCCAATACTAATGCTTTTATTTGTTTAGGGTGATATTTTTCTACTTGTTGAAATGCTGCTTGTAAAGTATTTGATGAAGTCATCACATCATCAAATATTAAAACATTCTTCTTATAAAGAAGATTTCCCTCTTTAATAGATAATATTTTCTTTACTTGGCTTCGATCTTTTTGTTTTGTCTGTTTGTAGTCTTCTTTTTTATACAAACCTGTAAAAATATGTCGAGAAAATGTCTTAACAATTTCAACATTAGGACAAAAGCCACGTCTTTTATTATCTTTTTGACTACTAGGAATAACAACAATGATATAATTTTTGTAGGTCCTTTTTAATTCTTGAAATGATTCTATAAAACAATCTTTTAAAGCATAATCATCTAATGCTTTATATTGAAAAAGGAGTTGTCTAAAAAAATCATTATATTCATATAAAACCTTGACATGATATCCTTGAATCCTTATATCACTATTTATTATTTTAAATTTTCTTATACAGCTTAAACAAAGAGAAGAATTATTCACCAAGTGAAAAAGATCTTGTTGTTGATTTAACTCTTTATGGCAGATAAGGCATTGCTTTGTTGAAGATCCTTGATACATTCTTTAATAGCCTTCGTTTGTCTATTTGTATAAATGATAATATCTCCATTTGTATAGGGTACTTTTCGCCCTGTTCGCCCTGCTATTTGAATAAGTATTTCTTTATCAAAAAGGGGATGTTCACCATGTAAAATAATAACTTGTACATTTTCAACAGTCATTCCTCTTTCTAAAACTGTTGTACATACAATAACATCTATTTCATGGGATTTAATCATTTCTAATGATTGATGAATATTTTTTTCTTTTGACGTAGCACAGTGACTTTTAATAGAAAAGAATTTAAGAAATTTTTGTACTTGTCTTGTCATTTCAATACGTGGTACAAAAAGAAACACCGGTTTTTTATCTTTTTGATACTTTTTTAATTGATAAACAAGATGACACAACATCATAAAGTTTCCCATTACCTTACAAGTAGGAATTGGTAATGGTTGATGATGAAACCTTTGTAAGACTTGTACATCTCCACTTTCAATCGTTGCAGACATAAACACATAATTTCCCTTTATACTATTCATTAATATATTTTCCAAAACTTCATTATCACGATATGGAAAAGCATCATACTCATCTAAAATCAATAAATCAAACATTCGTGGATACCGGTACAGCTGATGTGTTGTACAAATAATAAATTGTCCTTCTAAACACTCTGTATGTCCTCCATAAACAAGAATGGGCTGAATATTAAAAAATTGTTTTTGAATTCTCTTTGCTAATTCTATAACCAATTCTTTTCTTGGCATCGTCAAACAAACATGATGTCCTAAATTCAATGCATATTCAATGACACCATAAATCATTTCCGTCTTCCCTGCTCCTGTTACTGCTTTTAATACTGTATTTTGATGATTTTGATATCTTTCTATCAATAATCTTGAAGTTCTTTCTTGTTCTAAGTTTAATGAATAATTTAAATGATAGTATATTTTCTTTTCATTTTTAACAGGTTTTAAGTTAACTGTCTTTGTAGAAAAAGCAATACATTTTCTACAATAAATACGCCCATTGTTTTCAAAAAAATATTGAACATCTTCATTTTGACATCTCGAACATTTCATCTTCTTCACCCACATCTATTTTAATACATTTTACAAAATAATTCGTCTCGAATTTGTTTCACATTTGTCTCATTTTTGTCTCAAATTTGTTTCACATTTGTCTCACGATTTTTTCAATAAAATCATTTTTGTATTTCTTAGAAATAGGAATAACTTGTTTATTTTTAGTGATACAATTCATTCCTTCTATCCTCTCAACATATTTTAAATTAACAATATAGCTTCGATGACAACGACAAAAAGAATCATCTAATTGTAAAACTATTTCTTTTAAACTGAGATAATTTCTTTTTGCTATATCATTTTGATGAATCATAACATGGTGTTGATAAGCTTCTATATAAATAATGTCTTCATAAGGTATTTTGTGAACTTCTTTTTTAAACTGATAAATAAATGTCTTAGAATGTTGATGTAATAAAACGCGATCAAGTATTTTATATATTTCTTGTTGATCAAGTGGCTTTAATAAGTAGTGCATCGCTTGTACTTGATAACTTAATATCCCATAATGTGTATTTTTTGTTTGAAAAACAATCGGTATTGATAAATCTTTTTTTCTTAAGATCTTTGCAAATTCAAAACCATTGATATGTTTCATATCTAATTCTAAAAATACAAGATCACAGTTTTTTAAACATTTTGGTAATTGATAATAAAGCTGTTTATACCAATGAAAATAGATTTCTTGTTGTCTTTCTATACCCCATTTTTCAATAATCGATTTTAAAAAAACATAATCTTTTAAATTATTTTCTCCAATAAAAATATTCATTTGATCACCTCTTTATCAGTGTATATGATTTACAATCTACTCTATGATTTTAGAACAAATTGGACTAAAAAAATCGCCGAAGCGATTTATTGATCTTGATATACTTTTTTTAATGCATCTTCAACACACTCTGGCACTAAGCCTGTAAGTGGCTTATGATAACTAGCTATTTCTTTAACGACAGATGATGAGATAAAAGAATGTGATGGCTTTGTCATTAAATACATTATTTCTATTTGACTATTTAAATATTGATTAGATTGTGCATATTGTAATTCATAATCGAAATCTGTTGTTGAACGTAAGCCACGGATAAGCACTTGTCCATTGACTTTTTTGACATAATCCATAAAAAGTTCATCTGTTGAATCAACAATTACATTTTTTAAATGAGCTGTTGCTTTTTTTAAAAGTTCTTTTCTTTGTTCAATCGTAAACAAGCCTACTTTTGTTGGATGAATAGCTACCGTTACATATAATATGTCAAATATCTTTGCAGCACGTTCAATAATATCTAAATGTCCATTTGTAACTGGATCAAACGATCCATTATATACAGCAATTTTCTTCATGATTTAATCCTCATAATAAAAAATATTAAGAGCTGTAATTCCATACTCTTTTCTTTTATTTAACTCAATTCCTTCTATTTCTTTAAACTCAACTTCTTTTAATTCTTCTACTACAATACACGCTTGTGGATTCAACATTTGATGATCAACTAAATATTGAAGAATATCATCAACAAGTCCTTTTCCATAAGGTGGATCTAAAAAAACATAATCAAACTTTATACCTTTTTCATACAAATATTTTAAAGCTTTTTTATAATCCATTTTCAAGGGAAAACAATTTTCCAATTTTAAAAGAGAAAAATTTTCTTTAATTGTTTTAAAAGCTTCGTATTGATGATCCACACTATAAAGTGTATTACACCCTCTAGAAATCGCTTCTATTCCAAGTCCACCACTACCTCCAAATAAATCTAATACCGTTCCTCCTTGAAAATATGGTCCAATCATATTAAAAAGGTTTTCCTTATTTTTATCTGTTGTCGGTCTTGTTAATTGACTCTTAGGAACTTTTAATTGTCTTTTTTTATACTTTCCTGCAATCACTCTCATAATTTATACCCTGATGTATCTAATGAATCACTAATATCTTTAAAAACAATTTTTGTTACTTCATCGAGTAATTCATTGATTTTATAATAACTTTGATAATATTTTTGAATGTTTTCATTTTGTGACATTCTTTTTCTTACTTCATTTAATTCTTGTCTTTTCTGTGTCAAATCAATATATTTTTCAAACTTTTTCAAATCATCTAATTCTTGTAAAAGATTTTGATAATTATCTAATAATTCTTTTGTTTCTTGATTTAATAATTTTAAAGATTGCTCTTTAAATTGTAGATAGCGCTTATCTTCTTTGATAGCATCTATTAAATCATATATTGTTTCATTCATTGTAACATCTCCAACATACTCATTAGTATTGATATTCTTTCTAGCTTTTCTAAAACTGTACTTTGTTTTTTTTGATGTATTTCATCTAATAAATCATCATATTTTTCTGGATAATGACATAATGTAACATACCAAACAGGATGCTTACGTATATAATCTAAAACTTCTTCTTTCATTATTTACCTTCTTTATTTTTATCTAAAAGATTAGAAACAATTCCTAAAACTTTTTCGATTGATTGCAAAGAAGAAGATAATGCTTCCAAATCAACATTTTTGATAATTTCTAAAACATTCATATTTTCTATTGGATGTTCCTTATACGGTTTGAAAAAATGATCATCTTCTCCATACATTGTATAGATTTCATATATTTCTTGCCAAGTATAGCGATGATTTAATACATCTTCTTTAATACTTGGTATTGTCTTTAAAAAAGCTTTAAACTCTTTTAAATTATCCATCAAATCACCTAATATATCATATGAAACATTTATAATTGTGTGTCTGTTTTTTCTAGTTGTTCTTTGTTGAACTTGGAAATAATTGCTTGGGCAATACCTATTGCTATTAAAGCAGCAATCGTTGAAGATCCCCCAGATGATACCAATAATAATGGAACACCTGTCATTGGAATCAATCCTGAAACGCCACCTAAATTAACAAATAAATGTAACATAAAATATGAAGCTATTCCTATCAAAATAACTCTTGATTTATTATTTTGAATTTGATCTGCATATTTTAATAATCTAAAAATAATAATAGCTGTTGGAATAATCATTAAAGCCAACCCAAAAATACCAAGTTCTTCATAAATAATGGCCCCTATAAAATCATTATGTGCCTCTGGAATATAATCATATTTTTGAATAGAATTTCCTAATCCAAGTCCAAAAATACCACCATCTGTAAAAGCAATCAAGGAATTGACAAGTTGCCATGAACTATCATAAATATTTTCTATTTTTAATGGTTTTAACCAAGAATCAATACGTTGTAATTGATATCCCTGTAAAACAGCTGTAATTAAGAATCCTAAAATAATAACCGCTACAGCTAAAGCAATCCAAACGAGTTTTTTATATTTTTTATAATAATCTCTTGGTGTTGACATAAAACAAACAAAACAAATTGCTGCTAGAATAAGAGAACTTCCTAAATCCTTTTGTACAATAACTCCTATTCCAAATGCAAAAACCATAAGAGCTAAAGGGAACAAAACACATTTGTTAAATTTATCTTTATAAAATTTACTTTTTAATTCAGCTGTTCTAAATTTTCCTTTTACTACAAATGCTGAATCAGTTTCAGTAAGCATATAAGATAAAATAAGAACCATACCAATTTTCATAAATTCTGCTGGCTGTACTGTAAAAGGACCTAAATGAATCCAAGCATGTGAACCTTTGGTCGTCCAAAAAACACAGCCACACATTGAGATGATTCCCATAATATATACAGCCATTGAACTTCTGTAATTAATCATTTTTAATTTAAAACCCTTTGTAAGAACCATCATAATAAAAACACCTATTGCTACATAAATAGATTGTGTAATCATATTTTTTATTGCAAATGCCGTTCCTTTTGAAGAGACCGCTCCAATTGATGCTGAACCAATCATTACAATTCCTAAACAAATCAATACAAAAACTGCAAAAAAGATAGGCTTATCTGCCCCTTTTTTTCTAAAAAAAGCTTTTATTCTTTTTGTCATTATAATTTGATCCAATCATTTTCTTGACTTGCTTTAAAAACTTTATAAATAGAATATCCAGAAACATCTTGGAATTCTTTATCAATTTGCTTTTCTTCACTCTTTGTCCCAACAACATTTTTAAATTTTCTATAAGCATTTAAAAAATCTGTTTTACTTATTCCTTCTTCATATGCTTTTTCTACTGCATTATATAAAGACATAACATCAATAATATCTTCTGTTGACCATGTATAGTCTAGTGGATAATTATAGTCCATTATTTACACCTCATTTCAGTAAAATATTATAACTTAAAAAAGTATAAAAATAAATGACTTATGATAAATCCCCCATACAATTATTTGAAATCATAATATGGTAATAGTAAAGGAGGGATAAACAATGAACTGTGATTATAACTGCAATGGATATGTCAATAATCCATTTGGCTGTGGTGGATGCAACACATGCGGCTATACACCTATTATGGGTGGCTTTGGTTGCAACAATACAGGATGTAGTTGGTTTGCAATTGTTTTAGTTGTTTTCTTATTATTAATCATTTGTGGTAATTCAAGAATTAGACCTTAGATATTTCAATCACCTCAAAATATGTTATAATAACCACGAATGAGGTGAAAAAAATGTTATTAATGAAAGATATTATAGATGATTCAAACGAATTAATTAGAACAGTGTCAAAAGAGGTTGAACTTCCTCTATCCAAAGAAAATCATGATTTACTCATGAAAATGCATGAATTTTTAGTTGCAAGCCAAGATGAAGAACTTTCTGAAAAATATGATTTAAGACCTGCAGTAGGTATTGCAGCTATTCAACTTGGTATTCCAAAAAGAATGTGTGCCATCCATGTTTTAGATTATGATGAAGAAGGAAATGTAACAAAATCTACTGATTATGCTTTAGCGAATCCTAAGATTGTTTCTTATACACCTAAACAATCTTATTTAAAAACTGGAGAAGCATGTTTATCAGTTCCTGAAGATGTAAAAGGTTATGTTCCACGTCATGCTAAAATCACTGTTGAAGGATTTGACGTACTTACAAACAAAGATGTAAAAATTGTTGCTCGAGGATTTTTAGCTATTTGTTTACAACATGAACTTGATCATTTTGATGGTGTTTTATACTATGATCATATTAATAAAGAATATCCATTAGTACCAATCGAAAATGCTATGGTTATTGAATAAATAAAAGGTTCTTTCGAACCTTTTATTTTACTTTAAAATAATGAATTGTTTTGGGCTTTAATACTATTTGTCCTTGATTTTCAATTTCTTGTTGATCAATTAAAGAAATAAGATTTTCATTTAAAGAAATGGTAAATTCTTGATCATCTAAATTTAATGCTACAATAATTCTTTCTTGTTGATCATTTCTTTCAAAAACAAATTGTTTATTTGTTAAAACCAATTCTTTAAACTCACCTTTTTGTAAAGCAGATGATTGATTTCTAATAGAAATCAATTTTTTTATATATTTTGTTAAATCATTAGGCATTGGTTTGGTAAACTCTGGTCTTAAAGAATCATCACTTCCCTGTTCTTTCTTTCCGGTTTGTCCCCATTCACTTCCATAATAGATACATGGTATTCCTGGTAAAGAAAATAACATACCATAAATAAGTGGTAATTTTTCTAAATCTGTTAATTTAGATGCTATTCTTTCTACATCATGATTATCAACAAAACTAAATAATGTTTGTCCTCTATACATTTCTCCATAATTACGTTTTATTGTATGAGCCATTTCAAACATATTTAATGAATTAAACGAAGACCAAAGTCCTTTAAAACCAGGATAATCTGTAATACTATCTAAATGTGCTTCACTAAACATATATCCTGCATTATCACCTAAAACTTCACCTAACAAGAAAAAATCCGCCTTTTTTTGTCTACAATGATCTTTTAACATTGCCATAAACCATCTTGGTAAACTATAGGCAACATCTAAACGAATACCATCAATATCAAAGGCATCAATCCAATAATCAACAGCACTTAATAAATAATTTTGAACATCTGGATGATCTAAATTTAATTTAACTAATTCATAATGTCCTTCCCATCCCTCATAATAAAAACCATCATCATAAGGTGAATTGCCGTTAAAATCAATTCTAAACCAATCTTTATATTGACTATTTTCTCTATTATTTAAAACATCTTGAAAAGCAAAGAAGCCTCTTCCTACATGATTAAAAACACCATCTAAAACAACACGCATCCCTTTATCATGTAAATTTTTACAAATTTCAATAAAATCTTCATTTGTTCCTAAACGTTCATCAATTTTACAATAATCTCTTGTATCATAACCATGATGATCACTTGAAAACACAGGATTAAAATAAATAGCATTTATTCCTAAATCTTCAAAATAATCCATAAAATCATTCAATCTTAAAATACGGTGTTCCACAATTCCATCATTATCACGAGGAGCCCCACAAAAATTAAGAGTATAAATTTGATAAAATACACTTTCATTAAACCACATTATAAAAAGCCTCCTTATACATCTATCTATTATTATACACTATTTAGTTAGAGTTATTTAAAAAATATGATATAATATACTATATATAAGGAGGTTCTTATTATGACTCAAAAAATTATTACTATTACAAGAGAATATGGTTCTGGAGGAAGATTGATTGCTAAAAAAGTAGCTGAAGCTTTAAATATTGCTTTCTATGATAATGAACTTATTGATGAAACAGCGCGCCAATTAGGTATTGATATTGATACAATTCGTAAAGCATCTCAAGAAAAATCATCAAGTTTTGCTTATTCACTTAATAATGGTCCTCTTGTTTTACCAATTAATGACCAAGTTTATGCTACACAAGCCAAAATCATTAAACATCTTGCTGAAAAAGAAGATTGTATTATTGTTAATGGATGTGCAAACTATATTTTAGAAGACTATCCTCATGTTTTAAGAATATTTGTGTATGCTCCTTTAGAATCTAGAATTGAACGTGTTGAAAAAGATTATAAAGAAGAACACGAAAATACTAAAAAATATGTTCAAAAAAGAGATAAACAAAGAAAGAGTTATTATAATTATTACACAACAAATACATGGGCAAATATGAAAGACTATGATTTATGTATTAATAGTGATATGGGAATTGATGAAATCGCTCAATTAATTGTTAAAGTTTATCAAAACGGAAAATTATGGAAATAATATAAAAAATATTCAGGACACCCTGAATATTTTTTATTCTGGTAAAAATTGAATTGCTACTCCTAAAAGTCCTGAACCAAGATAACAAGATAAAGCAGCACCAACATGACCATCGATTATATATGTAAATTGAGGAAACCTTTCTTTTAACATTCCTTCCAAAATATTTCTTTCTTCCAAATTATTAGCATCTGCAATAGCCAATGCAAATTTTTGATGTGGATTTTCTTCAAGATGACTTTCTATTAAATCTATCAATTTTGATTTTACTTTCTTTGAACCTCTCACTTTAGCTGGAACATAAATTTCTCCATTTTCTTTTTCAAAAGAAAGAATTGGTTTGATCTTTAGTGTTGTTCCTAAAAATGCCGAAGCCTTACCAATACGTCCACCTTTTTGTAAATAATTTAAATCATCTATTGAAAAATAAGCATAATTTTGATGGCACAAGAAATCTGCAATTTCAATTAATTCATCAAAAGACTTTCCTTCTTCTCTATATTTAGCAAGACTAATAGCAATAACTCCTAATCCCACTGATGCACTTTGACTATCAACAATATGACATTTTAATTTCTCATAAGTTTGACAAAATAACCTCATTTGATTACCTGTCCCAGATATACCACTAGATAAAAATAAACCAATAACATGAGTACATCCTTTATCTTTTAGTTGATCTAATAAATTAAACAAATCTTCTCCAACTGGTGAAGAAGTTTTAATTACTTTTTCATCTTGAATCGCATAAATATCATTAGAAGTAATATCTACACCATCTCTATAACTCTTTCCATCATATTGAATTTGTATTGGTAAAACATGTATATCATATAACTCTCTATATTCTTTTTTTATATCACTACATGAATCTGTTATAATTGCAATTTTTTCCATTTGTATCTCCTTAAAATTATTTTGAACTTCATACTAATGGAACTTATTATAACTATTTGTATATAAAAAGCAAGATTTTTAAAAAATAAGTATCGCATCAATGATATGCGAAACACATTGAACTACTACCGATCCCATCATTAATGCTCCTAAAATGATTGTGACTAATCCCTTATTTGATAATTTTTCCATAATAGTTCCTCCTTTTGTTTCTTTAATTTCAACTTTTAAAATTTATTTTTATTAATGTATCTTTTTAAGACACTTATAATATAACTCCATCTCTAAGTTTCGTCAATACTTTTGTGTCTTTTTTAGATATTTTGTTTACTACATAGTCTATGATATGGTAATATTAAGACACAAGGAGTGATTAGATGACAGGTGAACGTATTAAAAAATTAAGAAAAGAAAAGGGTTTAACTCAACAACAACTAGGAGAAATGCTCGGTGTTCAAAAATCAGCAATTGCAAAATATGAAAACGGACGTGTTCCAAATTTAAAAAAGGAAACACTTTCCCGACTTGCAGAAATATTTAATGTTACTCCTAATTATTTATTAGGTATTGATGAGCCAGCCTATCATGGACATAGTCATAATATAGATATTCCCTTATATAGTGATGTTTGTTGTGGAGATGGTATTTTTGTTGAAGACAATATTGAAGAATATATTTCTTTACCTGAATCTCTATTAAGTTCTCGAAAGGATTACTTTTGTCAATATGCTGATGGAGATAGTATGATTGATGAAAATATTCAATCTGGGGATCTTATTATTTTTGAAAAGACACAGCAACTTAATAATGGTGATGTGGGATGTTTTGGCATTGAAGATAATATTGCAACATGTAAAAAATATTTTAATGATTCTAAACAAAATTGTATTATTTTACAACCTGCAAATGATAAATATTCTCCAATTATTATTAATGAATATAATTATCATGAATTTAAAATCATTGGAAAACTTGCCCTTGTTATTTCTAAAAGAAACTAAAATTAAAACTCCGTTTCAAATGAAACGGAGCTTTTTTTATTAATTTTAATTATTTTACTGTAATTAATTCTAAGTAAGAAGTAGTTCCAGCAACACCTGGTGTACCAGCAGTAACAATGATTTGTTCACCTGGTTCAACTAAGTTTTCTTTAGCGATAACTTGAGCATATTCAATCATAGCAGCTCTTGTATCCATTTGTTTACATAATACTGATTTAACACCCCAGTTAATAGCTAATGCTCTTGTAGTTTGTTCATTTGGAGTAGCAGCAATAATCATAGATTTTGTACGATATCTAGACATTTTTCTAGCTGTAAATCCTGAATCAGTGAATGCAACGATTGCAGCAACGTTGAATTTAGATGCGATTTCAGCAACTGACATACAGATAGCTTCACTTTGATCTAATGAAGCAGTTCTGATTGCTTTTCTTTGTAATGAAGCATAATCTAAAGTTCCTTCAGTTTTTAAAGCAATTTTAGTCATAGTTTCAACAGCTTCTACTGGATATTTACCTTGAGCAGATTCACCAGATAACATGATTGCATCAGTACCATCATAGATTGCGTTAGCAACGTCAGATACTTCAGCACGTGTTGGTCTTGGGTTTTCTTGCATACTATCTAACATTTGAGTAGCAGTGATAACGATTTTACCTGCAGCACGACATTTATTGATTAATTCTTTTTGAATTAATGGTACATCTTCAGCAGGAATTTCTACACCTAAGTCACCACGAGCAACCATGATACCATCAGCAACTTTTAAGATTTCATCCATGTTTTCAACACCTTCGCTGTTTTCGATTTTAGCGATGATTTGAATTTCAGGACGACCGTTTTCAATTAATAATTTTTTAACATCTAAAACATCTTGTGGACGTCTTACGAATGATGCAGCGATGAAATCAACACCTTGTTGACAACCAAAAGTTAAATCTCCGATATCTTTTTCTGATAAGTAATCGAATCCTAATTTGATTCCTGGAACGTTGATTCCACGTTTGTTTTTAACAACACCATCGTTAGCACAGATACATACGATATCAGTACCATCAACATGATCAACTAATAATTCTACTTGACCATCGTTTACTAAGATGAAACCACCTGGTTTAACATCTTTATATAAATCTTTATAAGTGATTGTAAATCTTTCACTTGTTCCTTCAATATCTTCTACACAGATAGTAGAAACTTGACCTTTTTTGAATTCAGTTTTTCCACCAACGAAATCACCAGTTCTAATTTCAGGTCCTTTAGTATCTAATAAGATAGCTACGTTTTTGTTTAATTCTTTGTTGATTTCTCTTAAAGTTTTAATTCTTCCCCCATGTTCTTCGAAATCACCATGAGAGAAGTTTAATCTCATTACGTTCATACCAGCTTGAACTAATTTAGTTAAGACTTTTTTATCTTCAGAAGCTGGCCCAATTGTACACACAATACGTGTTTTCTTTTTTCTTTCTTTTTCTAATACCATCCTAATATCCTCACAATCATATTTTCATTTAAGTTTATATTAACGAAGTTTAATAGCATCTTCGTAAATACTAAAGTCAGTTTCACGTTTATGTCCTAATACTTCAGTAATTGGTAATCCTTTGATTTGACCATTTACTTCACTTACACATAAACCACCTTTTCCAGCTTCAAGTAATTCAACGGCATAAACACCCATTCTTGAAGCAAGAACTCTATCTCTTGCTGATGGTCTACCACCACGTTGCATATGTCCTAAAACGTTTGCACGAGTTTCAAAACCAGTTGCAGCTTCAACTTTTTTAGCTAATTCATGTACATCTGTAATATGTTCTGTAATAACAACGATTGCATGTTTTTTATCAGATGCTTTTGAAGCTTTTAATACTTCAATTACTTTATTTTCATCAAAACCAATTTCACTAGTGATTACCATTTCAGCACCATCAGCGATACCAGCATTGATAGCTAAATCTCCACATCTACGTCCCATAACTTCAAGAATAGTACATCTTTGATGAGAACTTGATGTATCTCTTAATTTGTCTAATGCATCAACAATTGTATTTAATGCAGTATCAAATCCAATTGTATGATCAGTATCAGGAATATCATTATCAATTGTTCCTGGAATACCGATACAGTTGATACCCATTTCAGTTAACTTTAATGCACCATTGTAACTTCCGTCACCACCGATAACAACTAAAGCTTCCATTCCTACTTCTTTCATTTTTTCAATTGCTTCTTTTCTTACTTCAGGATCTTTGAATTCAGGGAATCTTGCTGATTTTAACATAGTACCACCAATATTAATAATGTTACGTGTGCTATGACGATCAAACTTAATAAATTCTCCATCGTGTAATCCTTTATAACCAAGTTTTACACCATATACTTCAATTCCTTTATTTAAGCATGTACGCGCTACTGCTCTTACAGCAGCGTTCATTCCTGGAGCATCTCCTCCAGAAGTTAAAACTCCTATACATTTAACCATAATGTTCACTCCCTATTTCATAACATTTCATACATAGTGATTTTAGCACAAATCATGACTTTTCTACAAGAATTTTTACACATTTATTATGCTAAATCTTATTGTTTTATCATAATTGGCATACTCATTGTAAATATTGTGTTAAGTAAGCGCTCTACTTTTATTTTTTCGCGGGCATCTTTTTTCAAAGTATAGATTTTAATTAAATCATCTTGGGTGTATTGACTGGTAAATAACGTTATCTTTTTATTTTGATTACGATATGTCAATACAGCTGCTAAAACTTCATCTCTTGACCAGCCTGTTACATTTTCTCCACCTAGATCATCAATCACTAAATAATCTACATTACGAAGTTCCTCTATATTATTATCATTTCCAAATTCATTAAAAGAATTCTTTAAATCGATTAAATATGTAGGAAAATGCACATATCCTAAATGATATCCTTGTTTAGCAAGTGATCTTGTTAAAAAACCAGCTAATGTTGATTTTCCACAACCAGATGGTCCACAAATAAATAAACCTTTTTTTGACGTATTCGATAAAAAATGATCAATTGTACTTGCAAGTTCTTTGTTCATAATATCTTTAATTGATTTTAAATCAGATAATAATAAATCATCACTCACATTTGAAACAGTAATATGACTTAAAATATTTTGCTTTTCTAATATTTCTTTTCCATACTTACAAGGGACAAGTATTGTTTTTAAATGATGATTTTCAACATGAACCGCTTGCTTCATTCCTTTAGAAACTTTATGACATTGATAAAGCCCCATACAATCTTTACATTTTTGCACATCTTCTTGAAAATCTAAAAATTCAACCCAATTTTCTTCTATAAAATCTCGTCCTACTTGTCCATCAGATAAAACTTTCATTATGTAAGGATCCTTTATAAGTTCATTGATACTTTCTTCTTTTTGTTTTTGAAAATTTTGATCATCATCAAATAAATGTAAATCTTGTAAACTTTGCATTTTTTCTCCTCCTAGTCATATTTTTCTAACATTGCAAGAGCATCTTCATCAATATTATCAGCTGTTGATTTTTCTTGAGAAACAATTTGAATATCTTTTGTAAAATCATCCCAGTCATGATGTTGTTGATTTTGATATTTCAAATAAGCTTTTCCTTCTTCTATCGCTTCTTGAACTGTTTTTATTTTTTTTCTTTTCCATTGACTTCCTAAAGCTTCTATAAAATTTTTAGGTAATGATTGATTACACTTTTGAAGTGTTGTTTCTATTAAAACATTGACAACTCCTGGCTCTAATTGTAACGTTGTTAAAACAGATTCGACAACTTGAAGATCTCTTTTTAATGGTTCTTTACCACCCATTTTATCTTTTAATAAATCATAAGGTGAAATATTTTCTAAATAATAAATATGTTTTTGTAAAGAAGATTCTCCGTGTTTTTCACTTTGAAGCAAAGGGGATTGCTTATGAAATACCTCTGTAAATTTTTCTGGCATTTTTAAATCATAATAGTTTCGGCAGTTTTGAGCCAATAACCGACTATTTAAATGATTTTCAATCATTGATTGTTTGACAAGATCTTGCATATCTAAAGCATTGATATGATATAAGATTCCTAATTGTTGAATTATTTTTTCATCTTCTTGATCAAACATTTTCTTAGATAATTGTAAATTTTCAATACCTTGATAAAACAACGTTAGATCATAACTATTTTCAATAGAATTATGTATTTTTTGTTTATATTTTTTTTCTTTTAATATATTTTTTTCATGATGATGAATTTCAAAAACATCTGTAAACGATGCTGTCATTTCTTGATAATCATTTAAATTAACATTATACGTTTGAAAAATCGCTATTGTTTTTTCATATTCATCTTTCAATCTATCTTTCAATAAACGATTAAGAATTTGATGATTAATAAATTCTTGAGGTGATAACGGCATTTTCAAATCAAAAAGATAACGATTATCATTCGTTTGTTTAACATATGAACATACAAGTCCTACAGCTTCTAACTTATCAAAAGATTCCTGTAAAGAATTTAATGAAAATCCTGATAATTTACATAATCTAGAAATCAAAGAAGGACTTTTTGTAAGTGTCATTTGATCCAATTCACTATTGAGTGTTAGATAAAGAGCAGTAGCTTCCATCCCAATCAATGGTTGATAAAGTTGTAAAACTGTTTTATAACCTGTTAAATCAAGCATATAACTACTTCTTACTTGATAAACATCACTCGTTAATAATTTCTTCATGACTGATCCTTTCTATAAATTCATCAATTTGTTTATATAACTCTTCTATCCCTTGATTGTTATCAAAAACAATATCAGCCATTTCTCTTTTCTTTAAAGAAGAAATTTGGTTATTGATAATTGTATAAGCATAACTTTCATCAATATGATCTCTTGCCATCAATCTTTGAACTTGTCTTTGTTCATCTAAATAAACAACAATAATTTCATCACACAAATATTCTAAATGAGACTCATATAATAAAGGAATATCTAAAAAGATACAATCTCTCTCTTTATTTTTTTCAATTTCTTCCTTCATTTTTAAAATCACATAAGGATGTATAATAGCCTCTAACTGTTTTTTAGCATTTTTATCATGAAAAACAATTCTTCCTAATGCCTTTCGATCAACAATTCCATCTTTAACACATCCAAATAACTCTTGAACCTTCAAAATACATTCTTGATCAATTGTTAGAGCATTTCTTGAAATCAAATCCGCATCAACAACAAGATAACCTCTTTCTATTAAATAATGTGTGACTGTCGATTTCCCACATGCAATACTTCCTGTTATTCCGTATACTTTCATCGTTTTGCCTTTTGACATATTGGACAATAATATGTTCCTCTTTCATTAATCATTACTTTTTTTATCTCATGTCCTAATGGACAATGCTTTTGCATATGCACTTTTAATTGCACTTGAAACAAACCATCAATTCCATTAGCACTAAAAGAATGAATTGTCGTTCCACCTTGTAAAATAGCCTTATTTAAAATCTCACAAGCAACATCCACTAATTCTTTAACTCTCTTTTTACTTAAAACATTGGCTTTAGTATAAGGATTTAAATGCATTTGATAACAAATTTCATTTGCATAAATATTTCCTATCCCTGTCATAATACTTTGATCTAGAAGAACTGTTTTAATCGCTTTATTTTTCTTTTTAAGTTTTTGATAAAGCTCTAAGTAATCTATTTCAAAAGGTTCAGGGCCTAATTTACTTAAAGGCAGTTGATTTTTATAATCATCATGATCCACCAACTTCATTCTTCCAAACTTTCTAACATCATTATATCTTAACTCCATGCCCTCATCTAATACAAAGATAACATGGTCATGTTTAGAAAGTATATCCCCTTTTTTACATATTTGATACTTTCCTTCCATTCTAAGATGAGAAATAAAGGCAACATCCTCCAATTTAAAAATCAAATATTTCCCTACACGATCAATCTCTTTAAAAGTCTTATTTTTTAAAGTTTGCACAAACTCTTCTTGATCATCATCAATGATTTTAGGATATAAAATTTTTATATCTTCAATTTTTTTATTTAAAATAAAATTTTCTAATGTTCGTCGAACCGTTTCAACTTCTGGTAATTCTGGCATTTTTTCACCTACTTTAACTCATACCAATTTTTAGCGTATGTTCCTTCCGCTTTTAATTCCACTTTCATTTGATAGGCACTTTCCATTCCTTCTTTTACAAGTTTCATCATTTTATCCAATTCATCTTGATAAACATCAAAAATCAACTCATCGTGTACTTGTAAAATCATTTTTGATTTCATATGATTTTCTTTTAATAATTGATCCACTTTGATCATTGCAAGCTTGATAATATCAGCGGCTGATCCTTGAATTGGAGAATTCATCGCTAATCTTTTTCCAAATTCTTGTCTCATATAATTCTTTTCATTGATTTCTGGAATATATCTTTTTCTATTTAAGACAGTTGAAACATAACCATTTTCTTTTCCAAAAGCAATGCTTTTATTCATATAGTCTTTAATCTCAGCATATTTTTCAAAATATTTTTCAATAAATGATTTAGCTTCTTTAACAGTGACACCTAATTGTTCAGCCAAGCCATAATCAGACATTCCATAAATAATTCCAAAGTTAACAGCTTTTGCATTTCGTCTCATTGTTGATGTAACCTCTTCTTCACTTACACCAAAAACAACACTTGCGGTATGACGATGAATATCTTTATCATGATTAAAGGCATCTATTAAACTTGCGACATTGGCTAGATGAGCAAGTACACGTAATTCAATTTGCGAATAATCAAAAGATATTAAATAATCATATTCAGGAACAAACGCTTTTCTAATAAGTTTTCCTGCTTCTGTTTTGACTGGTATATTTTGTAAGTTAGGATCTGTTGATGATAAACGTCCTGTTTGAGTTAAAGCTTGATTATAAATAGTATGTGTCTTTCCATCAATAAAGATTTGTTCTTGTAACCCAATAATATAAGTTGAATAAAGTTTACTTAATGTACGATAATTTAGAACTTTATCAATAATTGGATGAACATTTTTTAATTTATTTAAAACATCTACTGACGTGGAATAACCTGTTTTTGTTTTCTTACCATTAGGTAATCCTAAATCCTCAAAAAGAACTTCTCCTAATTGTTTAGGAGATGAAATATTAAATTCTTTATGTGCCAATAAATAAATTTCTTTTTCTAATTGATCAATTTGTCCTTTAAAAGTATCTCCTAATTGTTTTAAAACATCTTTATCCATTTTAGCTCCTTGAAATTCCATATCCGCTAAAATATACGCTACAGGCATTTCAACATTTTTGTATAAATCAAATTGTTGATCTTTTTTCAATCTTTGTTCTGCTTCATTTTTTAATTCATAAATTGCTTTAGCTTGTAAAACATAATGTTTCGATAAGACATCTTCTTCAGGAACATGTTTTTTAGCACCTTTTCCAAAAACTTCCTCATCAAATTGTAAATCAAAATATTGATAATAATCACAAACGATTTTAATTTCATCTTTTAAAGAAGGATTTAAAATATAAGAAGCAAGCTGTAAATCAAAAGTATACCCTTTAACTTCTAATCCATGCCAACGACAAGCATTGATACATTTTTTTATATCATAACCATATTTTTCAATCTTTTCATCTTTTAAGAAAGACTTAAAGTTTTCATCATGCATAGCATTTTCTAAAGAAATATAATAGGCTTCATCTTTATTATAAAGACCAAATCCCAAAATAGCCGATTTATGATAATTCGTATCATAGACTCCTACAATTAAAGCTGTATTCTTTTTAATATTTGGCAAAGTTTCAACAATTTTATATTCTAAAGGTTTACTTTGTTTTGTTTCTGTAGAAAGAGACATTCTTTTAAGTAAAGAATTCATATCATAACGTCTGTAAAACTCTGCAAGATCATCATTATATTCTTGTCCTTCATATTTCCAAGCATCTAAATCTAATTCAACAGGTGCATCTGTTATAATTGTGGCAATCTTTTTAGATAAAAGGCCCAATTCAATATTCGTTCTAACTTTCTCACCCATTTTACCTTTTAATTCATCCATATGTTCCTTTAGATTTTCTATTGTCCCATATTGATTTAATAACTTCAAAGCCGTTTTTTCACCAATTCCTGGAATTCCTGGAATATTATCAGCACTGTCTCCCATAAGACCTAAAAGATCTCTCATTTGATCAGGTTCTAAATTAAATTTTTCTTTAAAACTTTCAACTGTAATAACTTCATAATCATTGGTCTTTTGAGGCTTTTTGTATTGTTTAACATTTGAATCGATCAATTGCATCATATCTTTATCATTTGTATAAACAGCTACTTCCATGCCTTGACTTGACGCTTTTTTAGAAATCGTTCCAATAATATCATCACCTTCATATCCCTCTTTTTCAATATAAGGAATATGATGAGCTTCTAAATATTCTCTAATCATTGAAAACTGACAAACAAGTTCATCCGGTGTTGGCTTTCTTGTCCCTTTATATTCTTCCAATAGCTCACTTCTAAAAGTCTTCCCTTTTGCATCAAAAGCAACCACAATATACTCAGGATTTTGTTTCAATAAACTTTCTAATCTATTAGCAAAACCATAAACTGCATTGGTTGGTACACCATCTTTATTGACCATTAAATTCCCCATAGCAGCTGTTGCATAATAACAACTAAATAACCAAAAATTCCCATCTATTACAACTAATTTTTCCATTTTATACCTCATTTACTTCTTTAACATTTTGTACCACTAAAGAAAGCTTATCTCGATAATTCATCTTTCCTTCAATACATACAATCTTATTTTTTTCTAATAATGTCTTATATCTTTGATACGTTGAAGAAAAAACGACTCCCTCAACATTTCCTGTTTCATCAAATCCTTCAATAAAACACATTTCATTTCCTTTTTTATCAACGATCACTTTGACCCTTAATAAAGATAATAATACTCTCACATTTTTTGAGACATACTCATTTAAATTTGCGACTGCAAGAATTGGTTGATTGATTTTTTGTTTCATATAAGCTAAAGGATGTTGTGTTAAATACACACCTATCGCTTTCTTTTCTAATTCTAAACGCACCATTTTATTTTCTTTAATAATTTCTAAAATAGGTGGTTCATCAATACCAATCATATTTTTTAAATGTGCATACTCTGTAATCTTTTCTAAATTAGCTTTTAAAGTCGCACGATTAAGTCCAAATTCATCAAAAGCACCCGCATCAATTAAACTTTCTAACATTAAACTCGTGATTTTCTTTCCTTCCATTCGCGAAACAAAATCAAAAATATCTTTAAACAAGCCATTCTTTTGTCTTTCTTCAACAATTGCTAGATAACCTGCCTGTCCTACATTTTTAATAGCTAATAAAGAAAAACGTAAATCACCTTCTACTTGTTTAAAATAATGTTCAGAATAATTAATGGATGGCGGTAAAATTCTAATTTGATATTTTTTAGCTTCTGCAATATATTCCATTTTATGAACATCACTATTTTGTTCATTAGAAAGAATTGCTCCATAAAAAGATAAGGGATAATTAGCTTTTAAATACGCAAGTTGATAACCAATTAAACCATAGGCAATTGCATGAGCTTTATTAAAGCCATAATCCGCAAACTTTTCAATTAATCCAAAGATATATTCCGCCTGATTTTTTTCATAACCATTTTTTAAAGCACCACTTATAAATTCCTCTTTCATTGATTCCATTAACCCAAGTGTCTTTTTAGAAGTTGCTTGTCTTAATATATCTGCTTTAGCAAGTGAAAAACCAGCAATTTTTTGTGCTACTTGCATTAATTGTTCTTGATAAATAATAATACCATACGTTGATTTTAAAATATCTTTTAAATCATCATGTGGGTATTCCACTTTTTCTTGATGAAATTTTCGAGCAATATAATGAGGAATTTGTGACATAGGTCCTGGTCTATATAAAGCATTGGCAGCTCCAATATCTTCAATACTGCTTGGCTTTAATTTTCTAAATAAATTCTTCATCCCTGGTGATTCTAATTGAAAAACACCTAACGTATCTCCATTTGATAACATCTTAAATGTTTTTTCATCATTTAAAGGAATCGTATTTAAATTTAAATGAACACCTTCATACTTTTCAATATTTTTTAAAATATCAGAAATTACAGTTAAATTCTTCAATCCTAAAAAATCCATTTTTAATAAACCAACACTTTCAATATAATTTTTAGAATACTGTGTCAATACATTTTGATTAGGACCTTTTGTTAGAGGAACCACTTCATTTAAACAATCTCCTGATAAAACGACCCCTGCAGCATGCATTGAAATATTACGTGGTAAATGTTCTACAAGATAGATTGCCGGTAAAATCTTTCGTAACATTTCTTCTTGATTGACCATACTTGCAAAAGCATAGGAAGATTCATAAACTTCTTTTACTGTTTTTCGATTTTTTCCTTGTGTTGGAATATACTTTGACATCATTTCTAATTTAGGTAAAGGAACTGAAACGACTTTTCCTAAATCTCTTAAAGCAACCTTAGGCCCATAGGTAGCAAAAGTAACAATTTGTCCAACATGTTCTTGTCCATACTTTTCTGTAACATATTTAACAACTTCATCTCTTTTATCATCTTGAAAATCAATATCAATATCAGGCATTGAAACACGCTCTTCATTTAAAAAACGTTCAAATAATAAATCATATTTTAAAGGATCAATATTCGTGATTCCTAAAACATAACTCACTAAACTTCCAGCAGCACTTCCTCTTCCTGGACCGACTTGAATATCATGTGTTTTCGCAAATCTTACATAATCAAAAACAATCAAAAAATAATCATTGAACCCCATTTTAGCAATGACTTTTAATTCTTTTTTTAAACGTTCTATATAAGTTCTAGGAACTTCTTTTCCTTTAAATCTTTTCTTTAAACCAACAATACAAAGTTGCTGTAAATAATTTTGGCTCGTCACATTTTCAGGTAAAGGATAGTGTGGTAAATGCATTTGGTTGGTTTCAATAGTGACATTGCATCTTCTTAACAAATCATTTGTATTTTCTATAATTTCGCGATCAAACAATAAAGACATCTCATAAGCATCTTTTAAATACATCTGATTTGTTTGTACTTTATAATTTCGATCAATTTTTTCGCCATGGATACTTGCTTGCATTAAATCAACCGCTATAGCATCTTGTGGATATAAATAACGTACTTCATTCGAAGCACAAACTTTCACTTCTTGTAAAGTGGCAAGTGCTTTTAAACGTTCATTTAAAAATGATTGCATTTTTAAATGATGATCTTGAATACAAATATAATAATTATCTTTAAACATCTTTTTAAACAACGCAATATATTTTAAAGCCTCAGATTCTAACTCTTTTAAAACAAGCCTTTCAACAATTCCTTCTTTACATCCAGAAAGAATAAAAAGATGTTCACGATATAAAGATAATCTTTCTAATTCAATCGCTTTACGTTCACTTAAATTAATATCACTACATATTTTCATTAAATCATGATAACCAATTTGATCTTTTGCATAGAATAAAAAAGGATAAACTTCTTGATCAATAAGTACATCCCCTTGCATTCCAAAAATAGGTTTGATGTCATAATGATGACAAGCATTAGAAAATTCAATCGCACCATACATATTATTGATATCTGTTAAAGCCAATGCTTCCATATGCAATTCTTTCGCTCTTTTACATAAATCTTGAATCAAAATCGTACTATTTTGAAAACTATAACAACTATAGATATTCAATTCACCAATCATGTTGCCACCACCTTTTTCCATATTATACGCTAAATCATCCTTGATTAAAAGAATTACAAAAATGTTTTCAAAGATAATAAAATTAAAATCAAACCAACATATAAAGTTAAAAATAAATACAACATTTCAAAAAAAGAATACGTTAAAACAAGCATAACAAACAACCTATAGATATATAAAATAACTGCATAGTAATGATAACGAATCTGTAAAACACAAAATCTTCTTTGCCAAATGATAATGACAATAGATAAAAACATCGCTATAAAATGAAAAGGTAAAAATAACGAAGACAAAATAATTTGCAAAATCAAACAAATCCCTACTAGAAACTGCATTTTTTTGATTCTAATTAACATAACACCACCATTTTATTTTATGAAAGAAACAAAAAAAGAGCACTTATTTAGCATGCTCTTGTAAACTTTTTGCAAGCTGTGCTGGACAACTTGTTGGTTTTGCTCCACATTTGATGTCTTTTAAACGTTCAATAACTTCATCAACTTTCATACCCTTTGCTAGTGCAGCAACTCCTTGAGTATTTCCTGAACATCCACCTGTAAAGATAACATTTTTAACAATCCCATCTTCAACTTCTACATGGATATTTCTTGAACAGACACCTCTTGGTGTATAATCGTATTCCATTTTTATTCCTTCTTCCTATTTTCTTGTAAGTTTAGCAATTGATGTCACATATGATTGATACATATGACTATCTACTGCTTTGATCTCTTCTACTTTATAATATTTTGATAATTCTTGCAAATCTTTTGCAAGCATAGATGTTGAAGAATTCATATAAATGACTGTTTGTACTTTTCCAAGTCTTAAAGTATCCTTTAATTCATTAGAAATTCCATTGACTCCTTGAATAATCACTGTATCATACACTTTCTTTTTTGCAAAAGTAACCATTTTCTTAATTGGTTGACCATAAACAAATTTAATATTTTCTTTTCCTAATAATTTAGCATTATAAGTAGCACTTTCAATATTATCTTTCTTTTCATCAATAGCAACAACTTCTTGATCTAAATTCATTTCTAAAATACCATTTTCACAATTAATAGAAATAATCTTTTTACTTCCTTTAACCATTGTTTTAACAATCTTATTTCTAATTTCAAAAGATTCTAAATGATCTGGTAAAGTTGTTTTAACAGACATAATATATTTTTTACCATCACAAATAAATTCTTCTTTCGTATTTCCAAAAATCTTCTTATAACCTTGACTTTCAAAATCTTGATATTTAGAAGTATTAATTGACATAAATAAACCATTGACTTGTTTTAGTTTTTTAATATCACTTACCACTTCATCTTTTAAACCGTCTTTCCCTGTAATAATGATGACTTGTACTTTATCTTGGAAAACACGTAATTTAATAAATCTTAAACCTGTTCTAAATTTATCATTATATGTTTTACATTGATGATTATTAAAAACTTCTTCCAATTGTAATAATGTTTGATTAATTAATGGATGTTGTTTCATACACCCTGTCATCACTGTTAAATATTTTGTTTCTCTTTGATAAATTCCAAAAGTAACTTTTCCTTTAAAATCTACAATAGGTAAATTGGCTTGTGTAAGGAAACCATTTTTTTGATTCATCCCAATAATTTGATCAATCTTAATTTGTGAACGATCTAATTCTGTATACTTCTTTAAAGATTCTTTAATTAAATCTTTTTTATGTTTTAATTGTGCTGGGTAAGCATAATGTAATAAATTACATCCCATACATTCTTTATTCGCACGACATGGATTTTTAACACGCATTGGTGAAGGTTTAATGACTCTAATTAAATCACCAAAATAATAATTTTTATTATTGTATTGTTTGGCATCAATTTCTACTTCTTCATTTAATAATGCCCCTTTAATAAAGACAATTTTACGATTAATGTAACCAATACCTTCTCCATTGATTCCCATTTTTTTAATTTCAACTGTTGTTTTCATATAGCCTCCTTAAAAAAGGAAAAGCATCTTATTGATGTTTTTCCTCTCCTTCTTCCTCTTCTTTCATTTCATGTATTATTAATCTAAGAAGTTCAATTCGATTCTTATGCATCTTTTCGATAATAATTGTAACTCCTGGAAATTCAATTTTATCTTTTATTTTAGGAACACCACTAAACTCTCCTAAAACAAGACCACCGATTGATTCAAAATCTTCCGATTCAAAATGAGTATCAATTTCATCATTGACCTCATTTAAATTTAAACTACCATCTACTAAATACTCATGATCATTGATTTTAACAATATCATCACTTGCATCATCATATTCATCATCAATTTCACCAACGATTTCTTCAACAATATCCTCAAAAGTAACAATTCCACTCATAACACCATATTCATCTAATACAATAGCAAGTGTTGCATGTTCCTTTCTCATTGAAGCAAAAACATCATTGACTTGATTAAATTCATAGACCACAAAAGTCTCTCTCATATACTTTTTAACATCAAAATGTTCTTTATCAATATCGATAAACAACAAATCTTTCATATTTAAAACACCAATAATTTCATCAAAAGACTCATCATGAATAGGATATCTAGAATACTGTGCATCATGATAAACATTCATTAATTCATCATATGTACAATCATCCGGTAAACTTTCAACATGAATACGTGGTGTCATAATCTCTTTGATTTCAGTTTCACCAAATTCAAAAACATTATGTATCATTTCTTTTTCTTCTTTTTCTAGAACACCTTCTTCATGGCCAACTGTTACAATTGTTTTCAATTCTTCTTCAGTTAAACTAGGGCCATGTTCTTGATTACCACCTAAAAGTTTAATAATAAATCCTGTAATAATATTCAACACAAAAACAACTGGTTTAGTAATTACACAAACAAAACGAATAAATGGTGCTAAAGCAAAAACTAATTTATCAGCGTTTTGAGTAGCAAGAGATTTAGGCGTGATTTCACCAAAAATCAAAATACACAATGTTACAACACCTGTTGCGATTGCAACTGTTTGTGCACCATCTCCAAAAATAGCCATAATCGTTGCTGTTGTAAGTGACGAAGCACCGATATTTACTAGGTTGTTTCCTACTAAAATAGCACTTAATAAACGATCTTGATCATCTAATAAAGACTCTACTAATTTTGCTTTTTTATTTCCTTCTTCAGCAAGTGTACGTATTTTAATTTTACTTACCGATAAAAAAGCTGTTTCACTACAAGAAAACAACGATGATAAAATTAATAAAATGATTAATGATATGATATTCATTATCTGGGCAGAATCCACTTTTACATTTCTCCTTTGATTCTATTATTGAAAATTATAATAGTATAATTACAAAAATTTGTCAATATTCCATTATTTTTGTATAAAGTTTATGTAATGATGATAAAAATCATCAATATCTTCATCATATACAATTAACACTTTTTTACCTTTGATTCCTAATTGATAATGACCAATTTCAACAACTTGATCAAAATACATTGATTTTCTTTTTTTAAATTTCTTTAAAACATTTTGATACGTATTATACCCAATTTCATCGCTACGCCATGAACCTTTTTCTTCAACGATTTGGTCAATCTCTTTATCACTTGGCATTCTTGTTTGTCTTTCACGTTCAAGAACCAATTCTTTAAAAATATTTTTTGAAACAAAAGTATTTAAACATTGATAATAACCTTCAAAAGAATAAATTGCTTCTCCATCATCTTTATCTTTACCGATTTTTTGAATAAAAGTTGTCGTATCAACAAGTAAATTTGAATTATTTTCATCTATCCTTTTATTTTTTGGCAAAGTGAACGTCATTTCTTGTTTATCTAATTTCGAAAAATCAATTTCATTATACAAAAAGTTGACTCCTACAAAAACAGCAACAGAAACAATCACTGCTATTTTCTTTTTGATTGGATTTTTAATTAAAGGAATTTTTGTATTAATAATTGTCGCAAATAATGTAATTAATATAAAATAACCCGAAAAGCTTAAAAGTGAACTTAAGTTATTCATTTTCAAGACAAATAACATTCCAATCATCAAAATAGCTAAAATATCTATAATAATACGAACAAACCCATCTAAATATTTAAACTTTTGATAAGAATATGTTCTTTTCTTTAAAGCACGTCTCTTTAAATAAATAAACAATGCTGCAAATAGCCATAAAAAACAGCCTATATAAATAAGAAACAAACTAAAACAAACATTTAAATTTAAAAATATCGAACCCCAAGAAAAACGGTACAACCAAGAAAAGAAACTTGTAAAACCATAAAAGATCATAGCCGCAAGAATGCACATAGCAATTGCCCATGGTTTAAACATTTTTAATTTTGCCTCACATAAAACATCTTCATCACTTGATAAATCTTCCGCATCTAAATTAACATTTCGATAAATATGCATATCTTGCATACAACAAACATGTTCATATCCTAAATGGTCTAAAGTTTCTAAATAGTCATCCGTTAATGGATTATAGTCAACTTGATATTTATAAACTTGTGAGGATTTTTCAAACTTAAAAAATGAATTAACTGATACAAGATTCCATCCTTTTTTAGACATTTTATCTAGATAAGGAATTAATATTTCATCATAAAACAATCTATTTTTTAAAAATGTATACTTATATTTCATCTTCATAATCCTTTTTCATAAACAAAATAATTTGTTTTTGCATCTTTTCCTTTTCTAATTCAAGTCTTTCTTTTCCTTTTTGAGTAATTATGTATATTTTTCTTTTATTTTCTTCTTTTAATAATTGAATATATCCTATATTTTCAAAACGTGGCAACAATGCATAAAGTGTTCCAGCACCAACGCTAACATCACCTTCCGTCATTTCATTTACTTTTTCCATAATTTCTAAACCACATAAGGGCTCATATAATGAAAGTAAAATATAAAACATTTGTGGAGTTAATGTTTCAAATTCTTTTCTCGCCATTTTCTCACCTCTTTTATCGAATATCGATAAATATTTCAACCTCATTATATCGATATTCGATAATAAAAGCAATATAAAAGCGGACTTTTGCCCGCTTAATTTCTAACATATGCTTTAATAACTTTTATTGTTTCATCATTTAAAGGTCTAATTGTATATTCTTTAACATTTGCAGGAACAATAAATGTTTCTGCATAATGTACTGTATAAGGTTCAAATTCATTTTTAGGACTTTCAATAAGTGCCAACTAAATTTAACATATTAAATCCATGGTCTGTTTGATGATAAGTGATTTGATTACTTGTAAAACGATGTGTTTCTATAAATTCTAATTCATGTAAGCCTGTTCTTTCTTCAAGATAATCATCTCCATCATGAATCACTTCAACATGATTTACTAAATTATCTTTAACCCAAGATGTTGTTCTATTCCATTGAATATTTTTTTCACCATCTTCAATATGAATCGGTCTAGGTAAACCATCTAACACTAGACGATCCCAATCCCATAATTTAAAAGTAAAAATATAAGGTGTAACACTAATTTCTAAAACCATACAATTCTTAGAAGAACAATGAATTGTTCCTGCAGGTATTAAGAAATGATCATGTTTTTTAGCATGAAACTTATTGACATACTTTTCAGCATTAAATGAAATATGACTTCTTGAGCACATTTTAAATCTGTTAACATTTGATTTTTATCAATACCTTCTTTTAAACCTAAATAGACACCACCATCATCTTTCAATCTAATAATAATAATTTTCATCTTGAGTATAAGTCATTCCAAAATGAGGTTTAATATATTCAGTTAAAGGCTGCACTTGTAAACTTAAATTTTCTCCATCAATTGTATCTAGAAAATCAAAACGAATAGGAAATTCAGCACCAAAGCGACAATAATTTTTCATTCCTAACAACTCTACTGGTTGATACAAAACCTAATCCATCGCTGGAATTTCTATACGTGTATCTCCAAATCTAAAATAAAGACTATTTTCTTCTGGAACACCATCAAAACTCCAAGCATAGTTATTTTGTTTTTCATCAAGGTCACAATTCTTTTTCATCCATTGTCCACCCCAAACTCCTGGATCAAAGTAAGGAACAAGTCTAAATGGTCGTTGAGTTGTCTTTTTTAATGCACTTCTTAAGGCATTTCCAGTAACAATTTTAGGGTTTCCTTCTTGATTACTATCAAGAAAATAATCAATATTTTCAAAAATATCCATTTTATGCTTATCAGCAATTCTCCATTCAATAAAGAAATTTCTCTTTATCTTCTTTAAAACATCTTCATCATCATTATCTTGTTTAAAATTAGGCATACCTTTTCGATATCTCAATTGAATTTTCCAACGAGCAAGATCACAATAAATCAAAGTATCACCTTTATGAATGTAACTCGCTCCAACACCATAAACCAAAACTCTACCTTTATGACTAGCAAGTGATTGATATTGAGCCAATTTTATATCATCAATAAAATCATCCATCTTTCCATAATACATGACTCCTCTTACACGATTTTCTGTTAAAAAAGGGTTCATCATTTTATTAAGCTCATCTTTTTCATAAAATACATCTTCACTTTTAATCACGAAATCAGGTTTATAAATTTCTTTAATTAAATCAAAGATTTCGTCATCGACGCCAGGATAACAATCTACAGTTAAACAATAATTTTCTTCTTGTCCTAGATTTTCTAAATATTTTTTATTTCTGTTTTGCCTATACAAGCTTCATTTTCATATCCACTTATATTTATTTTTGGAAATTTATCATAATTCATTACTATCACCTAAATTCCTTTACACTTGTTATTTTATATTTAAATTATATCCCATATCATCATATGAATCTACAAATCTCAAAACATATTATTCCCCTAACATAATAACAATCGTATCTCCTTCTTCAACATACTCACCTTTTCTTGGCAATTGATCAATGACCTTATTTCCTTTACCAACAAAAGTAAAGCGTAAAGAAATATTTTGAACTTCACTTCTTTTTTTACCAATATAATTTTCTACTTTGATTGTTCTTTTATCCATTATAGAATATGATTTTTGTCTTTGAGATTTTACCTTTTTGACATTTAAAGCAGGTAAAATATCAACAAACATCTTTCTAGCAATAGGAGCAACTGTTGTTCCACCATATTGAATACAGTTTTTAGGATTATCCATTGCTACATACAAAACAATTTGTGGATCATCAATAGGAGCAACGCCAACAAAAGAGAGAATATAACCACTTCCAACATAGCTTCCATTAACCGCCTTTTGCGCCGTTCCTGTTTTACCACCAATACGATAACCATCTATATAAGCATTTCTACCTCCACCATCAGTCACGACACTTTCTAGCGCATCTCTTACTTTTTTAGATGTTTCTTCTTTAATAACCTGTCTTTTTACTTTCTTTTTAACCTGTTCAACAATTTCATTATTTGAACTGTTACTGATTTCTTTTAAAATATGCGGTTGTAACAAATAACCACCATTGATGCAAGCACAAATAGCAGTTACCAATTGTAAGGGCGTTACAGATATGCCTTGTCCAAAAGCAACGGTCGCTTGTTCAAGTTCATGAAAGTTTTTATAATCAAACATAATCCCACATGATTCTCCAGGTAAATCAATTCCCGTTTTTTCAGTTAAACCAAAATTTTGAACATATTGATGCAATCTCTTTTTTCCTAATCTCCTACCAATTTCTACAAATCCTGGATTGGATGAATTTTGTAAAACTTCTCTAAAAGTCTGTAGTCCATGCCCTCCTTTTTTCCATGATTTGATTCTTGCGCCTGAAACATATTCATACCCTTTATCATAATAAGTATCTTTATCCATATCAAATAAATTTTCATTTAAAGCACTTGAAAAAGTTATGATTTTAAAGGTTGATCCTGGTTCATAAGTTTTCCAAATAGGAATATTTTGATTATAAATATCTTTATCCTCATTTTGATAATCATTAGGATTAAAGTTAGGATAACTGGCGATTCCTAAAATCTCTCCATTTTTAGGATTCATCGCTAGTGCCCAAATACCATCTGGATGATACGTATCATAAGCATTTGATAATTCTCTTTCAATGACATCTTGAACTCTTTTATCTATGGTCAAAGTGATATTCATTCCACTTTGACTATACGTATAATGACTTGGATACATTTTTAAATTATGACTTTTAGCATCCATATAATAATCAATCGAACCGTTTTTTCCTTTTAAAAACGAATCATATTCTAACTCCAATCCTAATAATCCTTGATTATCAATTCCAACAAAACCTAAACAATGACTTAAATAATTATTTCCCGGATAATATCTTTTTGTATCTTTAATCAAATAAACACCTGATAAATGCAATCTTTGTATTTTACTTGCAACTTGATTATCAAGTTGTCTTCCTTCTGGAGAAATTCTTTGAATCGACACCTTTTTATTTAATTTTTCTTTTAAAACATTGACATCTAAATTTAAAATTTTACTTAATTCTAAAGCTGTTGTTGCTTGATCCTTTATTTGACTCGGTACAACAACCAAAGAAGCAGTTGTAAGATCTGTTGCCAGTACATTTTCACTTCGATCATATATTTTCCCTCTATTAGCTTGTACAGGAAAAGACCTTTGCCAAGACTCTAATGCTTTATCATAAATATTTTTACGATCAATGATTTGAATATACCCCACTTTAAAAATAAGCGCTAAAACAATGAGATAAATACACATTTTAATGATTTTGATCTTATTAACAGATTGTTGAAACAACATAAATCTCACCATTATAAACTATGAAAAAAAAGAGGAATCATTCCTCTTTTAAGATATTGCTACTGTTAAACTATCACCGCTATGAACAACTGTATTCTCGCCAACACTTTGAGCAGTTACATGTCCACTTGTGCCATCAATCGTTAATTGAATACCAGCAAGTGAAGCATAAGTTTGTACTTCTTTTTTAGACCATCCTATTAAATTAGGAAGTGTTATATCTTTTCCTTCTGTTTTGATAAATACTTTATCACCACTTGTCACTTTGCTTTTAGCAAGTGGATATTGTTCAATAACAGAACTTCCATTACCGATAATTTGAACACTTAATGATTTTGATTCTAATTTAGATTTTACATAATTAACAGATTGATTTGTATAGGAATCTAAAGTACAGCTTTGATCAACTGCTGTCGTATTTTTAGCATTATAGCGATTTACTACTTGAAGTGCTTCATTCATTGTTTGTTTAACAATATTTGGCATATATTGAGCATATGAATCTCCTGATTTAAAAGTTAAAAACATCACGACTTGAGGATCATCATAAGGAGCAATCCCTACAAATGAATGCATATATAAAGTTGTACTATAACCACCATTTTCAACAACTTGTCCTGTCCCTGTTTTACCAATCATACGAACATCATTATCCAAACGATAAGTCTTCCCTGTACCTTGTTCATCTTCAATAACATCTAACATTAAATCTTTTACTTGACTGATTGTATTTGTTGAAAAGATTTGTTTTGAATATTTCGGTGTTGCTTGATAGACAACTTTATTTGTTTCAGGATTGACAACTTTATCTACAATATGTGGTTGAACCGTTTTCCCATCATTTCCAAAAACACTATATGCTTTTAAAAGTTGATAAGGAGTGACCGTAGAACCTTGACCAAATCCTGTCGTTAAATATTCAAGTCTTCCAGCATTTTTTCTTGTATAAGCATTGATTGATGATGAACATGTAAGTCCATCCATTGTATCACCTTGGAAAAAGCCTAAATCATTTAATTTCTCTGTTAAAACATCTTTTGTAACATAACCTTGATCCAATAAATTACAAATAGCTACGTTACTTGAATGATACAATCCTTGATCATAAGTAATTGTACCCCAACCTTGACCACCATTATGATCTTTAATTGTGGCTACTAATTTATTTCCATAATAAACATTATAACTTCCTGAATTATAATAAGCATTATGATCATATTTACCTTCTTCAATAGAATCAGCATAAATAAATGGTTTAAAAACAGATCCACATTCAATTGTTCCTTCTAAAAAATAATTATTGAATGTTGATATATTTCTTTCATTAGGATTAAAAGATGGATAGGTTGACATTGCTAGAATCTTTCCTGTTTTAATTTCCATCACTCCAGCAGTCACAACTTCAGCACCACTTTCACTATAAGCATTAGACATCAAATAATCTAAATTTCTTTGAAGACCACTATCAATCGTTAAATAAAGATCATTTCCATTGGTTGGATCTTTCTCTCTTAAAGTTCCATCTACTAAAGCATATCCATTAGCGTCTGTTTGATAAACCTTATAACCATTTTTACCTTTTAATTGTTTATCATAAGAAAGTTCAAGTCCCATTTCTCCAACCATTTTCTTAACACTTTGATCATTATAACTTTTTGCATACCCTACAACATAGCTACAAAAATCACCCAATGGATAATATCTCGAATTAGACTCTACAAACTCTATTCCCGTAAGATTACAATCTTCTATTTGTTTTTTTACTGACGCTGATAAATTATTTCCTTTTGTCCCAAGTTCAATTTGATAACGTCCTTCATCCTTTGCTGTTTGTAATTTAGATGTTAATTCATTGACATCTATTCCTAAAATAGGACCTAGTTGACTAGCTGTTTTATTAACATCTTTAACATAAGCAAGATTTTTACCATAGCCTGTTCTTTGAGATGAAAGTACCAAAATAATTTTATACTTTTTAACATTAACAGCTACTTTTTCATGGTCACTTGTATAAATTTGCCCTCTTTGAGCATATTCAACAACTTCTTTCTTACTTCTATTTTTCGCAAAAGAGGCAATGTTCTCTTCACTGATCAAGTGTTTTCCCGTTGCCCCCAAGTATAAAATATTAACTACCAATGAAAAAATAAGAACTGCAAAAATAATACCCGTTATCTTTGCACTTTTGTATTTCTTCATTATTGCTGAGCTCCTGTTGTTGATGCTGTTGCATCATTTTGATAAGTATATCCTTTAGAAGTTACAACTTCAGCAACACGATTGAATGAAACTAATTCTTGTTTTTGCATTTGTAAACTATCTATATCTGATTCAAGTGTGTCTATTTCATTTTGTAATTTTTGAATGGTTCTATTATATGAAGATTCAACTGATTTAACCATAATAATTCCAAAAACAAAAACAACAATTGTTACAATTAAAAACACTTGTGCAAAAGATTCAAATCCTGTCTTTCTCTTTTTCATAAAATAACCCTCTCTATAACTCTCAATTTAGCTGAATGTGCACGATGATTATGAGTCAATTCATCATCCGATGCTATAATCGGTTTTCTATTAACCAATTTAAATTTAGGTTGCATTTCTAAAGGAATAATTGGTAATCCTTTAGGAACATCTTTTAATTTTGAAACTTCATTAAATGTATATTTACATATTTTATCTTCTAAACTATGGAAAGTAATAACCGAGATTCTTCCATTTAAATTTAAAAGATCCAATGCATCTTTTAAAGCAATATCAAAAACATTTAATTCATCATTAACCGCAATTCGAAGTGCTTGAAAAGTACGTTTTGCTGGATGTCCGCCTTTTCTTCTAGCATAAGCAGGAATTGCTTCTTTAATAATATCTACAAGTTGAAAAGTTGTATCAATAGGATGTACTTCTCTTTCCTTTTCAATTTTTCGAGCAATTTGTTTTGCAAATTTTTCATCCGCATATTTATATAAAATTTCTACAAGTTGTTCATAACTATAATGATTAACAATATAATGTGCATCCAAAGATGCCTCTTGGTTCATTCTCATATCTAATCGAGCATCATAGTTATAACTAAAACCTCGAGCCCCATCATCAAATTGAGGTGATGAAACACCCAAATCAAATAAAATTCCATCTACATGTTCTACACCACGAAGATGGAGTTCACTTTTTAAATTTTTAAAATTGGATTGGATAATTGTAAATTGATTGCCAATTTTCTCCAACCTTTCTCTTGCAGCTTCAATCGCATGAATATCTTGATCAAAACAATATAAATGGCCGGTTGTTAACTGTTTTAAAATCAAACTTGAATGACCAGCTCCTCCAAGTGTACAGTCTACATAGATACCATCTGGTTTGATATTCAATCCTTCAACTGCTTCATTTAATAAAACTGTAACATGGTTGAACATTCAAAATCCTCCTATAAACTAAAATCATCTAAAGATTCTAAAATATCATCATAACTATCTTGATTGTCATTATAGTATTGATTCCATTTTTCTTGCGACCATATTTCACCATGGTTTCCTGCCCCAATAATGACACATTCTTTTTCTAAGTGTGCTAAAGTGCGTAAATTTGTAGGAATGTTAATTCTTCCTAATTTATCAAATTCGCACTCACATGCACTTGAAATGGTAAAACGAATCGCTTTTCGAACTTCTTTTTTATTAGAAGGTAAAGAAAGGAGTTTCGCACAAAACGGATCCCATTCTTCTTTTGTATAAAAAGCAAGGCATCCATCAAATCCACGGGCAACATAAACAGAGCCTTGACATTGATTCCTAATTTTAGATGGAATCGTCAAGCGTCCTTTTGCATCAATTGAATGCTTAAATTCACCCATGAACATCACTATCACCCACTTTTTACCACTTTTATATTCACTTTTACCACTTTATACCACCATTATATACTTTTTAAATCACTTGTTCAATAAATAGATGTGAATAAAATATAGAAGTTCACATTTCTTGTGAACTAAAAAAAGGTAAAAAAAAATCACCCTTTGGGTGATCTTCTTATTTTACTTTTACACCTTTGTAAGTTCCACAATGTTTACAAACTCTATGAGACATTTTGTATTCTCCACATTCTGGACATACAACTAAAGTTGGTGCAGATAATTTATCATGTGTTCTTCTTTTATTTCTTCTTGTACTAGAAACTCTTCTAAATGGTACTGCCATCTTTATATCCTCCTATTGTTTAAAATAATCTTTCAATTTTGCTAACCTTGGATCAATGTATTCTTCATCATTATCCTCTTGACCATCGAGTATCTTCCAACCCTTACCTGATTCCTTGATGTTAGCATCATCTTTTACGACCCTCATGGGCACTTCTAACATGATATTTGAAAATACGACAGGCGTAAAATCAACAACATCTTTCTTTGCTTCATGAACGTCTTCAAGCGGATCAGGCTTTTCAAATGAAAATACTTCCGTCGAATCGATATCAAATGGATAATCAACATCTTCCAACGTTAACGCACACGGAAGAATCATTGTTCCCTTAATATTTAAATCAACATATAATCGTTTATCTCTTGTATCAAGATTCCCGGTACCTGAGACGATGACGTCTTTAAGGCCGTTAATATGGGCATACTTTTCAAACATTTCACATGGAAAAGTTATTTCTTCTTCAAAATCAAATGTTCCTTTGTGTTTAATAATCCACTGCAAACTATACTTCATATTAATCACCTTTCCATAACCGCAAAATCTATTATATAGAAACTCACATCATAAGTCAATCTAAAAATGGCCTAAAACAACATTTTTCACTTTTTAATGAAGTTCTTCTCCATTATAACAAAAACTTTAACTAAATCAACACTATTTTAAATCATTTTTTCAACATCATTTAAAACATCTTTATTTTGCATAATTTTAATCAATTTATCAATCTTTCTTTGATCTAAAGATTGATTTGTTACTTTTGCAACCGTTTGAATAAAATCTCTCATATCTTTTTCATTATTCAAATCTTTCTTTTGTAAATCGTTTGCTAATTTAAAAATATCTTCTTTTTTCACATTTGTTTTTTTAGATACACGATCTACAAGTAAATCTTTATCTTTCATAATATCACCACTATATACTATGAAAAAAATAAATAAATGTTAAAAAAAGAGACTTAGTCTCTTTTTCTACAAATGATATGAATTGGTGTTCCTTCAAACCCAAATGCTTCTCTTAATCTATTTTCTAAGTAACGTTTATAACTAAAGTGTAAATATTGTGGATCATTTGAAAATAAAACAAATGTCGGTGGGCAAACTGCTACTTGATTAGCATAGAAGATTTTTAATCTTCCACCATTAAATGTCGTTGTTGGATTCATTAATTGTGCATCCACTAAAACATCATTTAAAACGCTCGTTTGCACTCGTTTTCTTGAATTTTCATAAGATTCTTGAATTAATGGGAAAATTTGATCCACTCTTTGACCTGTTTTAGCTGAAGTAAAAACAATACGTGCATAATCTAAATATTTAAATTGTTCATAAATTTCTTTTTGTTTCTTTTGCATTGTTTTTTCATCTTTATCAACTAGGTCCCACTTATTATAAACAATGACAACGCCTTTACCTGCTTCATGGGCATATCCAGCAACATGCTTATCTTGTTCTCTAATTCCTGTTTCACCATCAATAACAACAAGAATAACATCACTTTTTTCAATTGATGTCAAAGCTCTTAAAATTGAATATTTTTCAATATTTTCATAAACTTTACCTTTTTTTCTCATTCCCGCTGTATCTACAACACGATATTTTTGTCCATCTTTCACAAAAGGTGTATCAATGGCATCACGTGTTGTTCCTTCAATATTAGAAACAATAACACGTTCTTCCCCTAAAATAGCATTTGTAAGAGATGATTTACCAACATTTGGTCTTCCAATAATTGAAAAACTGATTTCATCTTCATTAGTTTCTTCATCTTGTAAATCTAATTGATTAATAATTTGATCTAATAAATCTCCAATTCCAATCCCATGTGAACCAGAAACAGGAATAGGATCACCAACACCTAATGCATAAAATTCATATATATAATCTCTAAATTGATTATCATCAATTTTATTAACAACTAAAATAATTGGTTTTCTTGATTTTTGTAAAAGACGTGCTACATACTCATCTTCTTTAGTAATACCTTCTCGACCATTAACAACAAATACAATAACATCTGCTTCTTCAATTGCAATTTCTGCTTGCATTTTAATTTGTGTTGTAAAAGAAGCATTTTCTAATTCAATACCTCCTGTATCAATTACACTAAACTCTTTTGTAAGCCATGAAGCTTTAGCATAGATACGGTCTCTTGTTACACCTGCAACATCTTCAACAATTGAAATTCTTTCTCCAACCATACGGTTAAAGATTGTTGATTTTCCAACATTAGCACGACCAACAATTGCAACTACACCTGCCATATTATTCCTCCCTTGTTTTATTAATTAAAGTTAACACTTGATCAACAACTTCTTTTAACGTCATATTCGACGTATCAAGTTCAATTGCATCATCCGCTTTTTTAAGTGGCGAAATAGCACGATGCATATCTTGATAATCTCTTTGTTCAATTTCTTTTTTGATTGTTTCTAAATCAGCCTCTAAGCCTCTTTTTTTATTTTCTAAATAACGTCTCTTCGCACGTGTTTCTACACTTGCTATTTGATAAATTTTTAAATCTGCATGTGGTAAAACAACTGTTCCAATATCTCTTCCATCCAAAATAACATTCCCAGTTTCAGCCATTTTTCTTTGCTCATCAACTAAAAATGTTCTTACCGCTTGATATTTAGAAACACAGCTAGCTCCAAGTGAAACTTCATCTGTTCTAATTTGAAGGCTAACATCTTCATCATTTAAATAAACTTTATTATCAGCTGTAAGACGTATTTGAATATTTGAAATTGCTTGTTCAACAGCTTGTTCATCATTTAAGTCAATGTGATTTTTTATACAATAAAATGCAACAGATCGATACATTGCACCCGTATCAATATAAATGAAATTTTCCTTTTTAGCAACCATTTTTGCAATTGTACTTTTTCCTGCAGCACTAGGCCCATCTATTGCAATTGAAATTTTTTTCTTCATAAAATAAACACCCTCCTAAAAAAACTAAGGTCTTCCTTAGTTAAAAAAAACTTTGATATAAGATAACTCCAAGTAAAGCAATGAAAATAATGACTAAAATAACAATAATGACATTCATAACCTTAACAACTTTACTTTCACCTTTATTTTCAATAATCTCTTCTTCATCTTCAATAAAAGTATCATTTTCTTCAATATCTTCTACTGGATTTTCTTCTATCGTTTCAACGATTTCTTTCGTTTCTGTTATTTCTTCAGCTTGTTTTTCTTCTACTTCTTCAGATTCTTGTTGTAAAAATTCTTCTGCTTTTTTCACATCTTCTTCTGGTGACATCGCAGCTAATTTTTCCATAAAAGTCATTTTTTCTTTTGGCTCTTCTTCAACTTTATTATTTACAAACATTCCTTTAGCAAATTCTTGTGTGGCATAGCTTTCAACTGAATCTATCTTAATTGTATTTTTTTCAGGTTCTCTAATTTTACTTAAAATATCCATTCTTGTATTATATTGATCTTGTTTACCAACACTTTCTTTCGCACTTTTAAGAGCTTTATCAAGTTCAGCTGAACCTTCTTCTCTCATTTGTTCAAATGTTTTAGTTTCTGTTAAAGTATCTTCTAAATTTACTTCTTTTTCTTCTTTATCCTTTTTCATAAATGACAAAAAATCATCATCGTCACCATCATTTTGAACTGGTTCTACATACTTTTCTTTAGAAATGCCAACTTCTTCCTTAAGTCCATCTCTTAATTCTTGGTATTTTTTTACTCTTGAATACGTCATTTTCCCACCATCCCTCGCCATTATAACATAATAATCACTATAAAAAAATAAAAGAAGCCTAAGCTTCTTTAATATATTTACTTTTAAATCTTTTTTCAACCGGTCTTACAAGATAATAAACAATTCCTGTAATAATTCCTTTAATAAAATTAAAAGGAAAATAAATAATAAAAATAGCTTGTCCATAAGGTGATAAAAAAGATAAAAATTTCGGAATTGAAATATTTGAACCATATTGTTGATTAAATGCTTGAATATCAACCGCAAAAGGTAGATTTGTATACCATGTCGGTTTTTGCATTAAATAAGTAGGTGTCACAAAGAAATAATTGATGACAAACATAATAAAAGCAAAAACAAGCATCGTTAAAACCATATCTAAAAAATAATTCTTTAAATTCTTTTCTGGATCAATTTTTCGAGCAAGCAATGAATATGTTACACAAATTGATAACGATGCAATCAATGCTGCAATTTGCCCAATAGCCATTGGTCCAACAGGTCCTTTAAATAAAATTGAAACAAAAAACTTACAAATACAAACAAATAAAGCTGGAACAAATCCTAAAGTTGAAATAGCCACCAATACGACAATTTCTGATAAATCAAGATTTAACCAAGGAGCAAAGGGATAAGGAATCTCAATGAGATTTAAAATCATCCCAAGTGCAGCCAGCATTGCTGCTAAAACCATTTTTTGTGTCTTAGTACTTTCCATAATAGTTCTCCTTTAAAATAAAAAATATCATGAAAATACTAATCTCCATGACTAAAAACATTATCTAAAAAAATGTCTTTCTTCCATCTAGACTCTCACTATCGGTAAAGGAATTGCACCTTTTCTGCATCTGCTCGTGGACTATCACCACCGGTCGGGAATTTCACCCTGCCCTGAAGACTTTCTTTTCATATATATATTAGCACTTCAAAAAAAAAAAATCAAATCATATGATTTCTTTAATCGTAAGGTTTATATTCAACTGTTTTCTTTTTAAAATCAATAAACAATTGAAAAGCCTTTCGATCTTCATCTTCATCCCAAATTTCCACAAACTCAGGAGTCACTTCGATCAAAATTTCACTATCAACGTGAGAATAAGCATTATAACTTTGCCATAAATACTCTTTATATTTCTTTTCAAAAACTCTTCCTGGTTCATCAACGACCAATCCTTTATTAACAGCAATCCCTTCAACTTGTGTTCCATTAAAACACATTGCAACACGATTATTTTTAAACAACTGCTGTGTCTTTCTAAAGTTCTTATCTGTCTTAAAATAGATTTTATCATTATAAAAAAGACAACTGACATTTCTCACCATCGGATAATTATCCTCGCAACTGGCAAGTGCCATAATTTTCCAATCTCCCATTTTTTGTTCCATAATTTTTTTAGCTTCTAAAAATTCCATCTTATTTCCTCCCTATATAATTCCTTGATATCCTAAAACAAATAAAATCATTGTCACTAAAACAACACCTACGACAAAGACATAACCTTTATAAACACTTCCTTGTCGATTTGATTTTTCAACCAAATGACTTCTTCTTAATATTTGAACCACTGGTTTATATAAGAAAAAGACAATGGCAGCATTCATCGTTGCTTTAATTAAATTAAAAGGTAATATTCCTGGAAGCAACATTGGTACAATAGCACTTCTTGGCATTCCATAATAAATAGGTGTAATGATATAATTCCAAATAAGCATAGATATTGTTGTACACATAACACCTAGAACAAGTCCTAAAATAGCTCCTTTTTGATTATGTACTTTTTTATATACAAAAGCAGCCATACAAGCAAAAGAACACGTTGAAACCATATTCATCAAGACATCTAAAATATTGCCTCCCTTTAACATGATTTCAAAAATCGAACAAATAAAACTCATTAATAATGATGTCATTGGTCCATAAATAAATCCGCCAATAACAATTAAAATATCCTTGGGATCATACCTTAAAAAAGATACCGCTGGAACAATTGGAAATGAAATAAATACATTAACGATCATTGCCATGGCACAAAGCATCCCTACTGTTGTTATTTTCTTTGTACTCATTTTATATACCTCCTTTAACAAAGAAAACGCACCTAAAATAATCTTCTAGGTACGTTTTTGTATATAAAAGTATTACAAAAAACACTTCTTTCATCCAGACTATAACTGTTGCTACTGGAATTTCACCAGTTCGGCCATCTTTAGCTCGCGGAGTTTACCGCCAGTAGAGAATTTCACTCTGCCCTGAAGTATTATTTTATTGCTTCTTTATTATATAATAATTTTTCTTATTTTTAAAGGTCTATCAAACCATAATGTTTTAATGCATAGGCAATACCTTCATCATCCACATCTTTTGTCACAAAATCAGCAATGCTTTTTAACTCATCTCCCGCATTTCCCATAGCTACGGCAAGAGAGACATGTTGCAACATTTGCATGTCATTTCCCCCATCACCAAAAGCCATCGTATCTTTTAAATCAAGACCATAATATTCTAAAAATTTATCAATTCCTAATTGTTTTGTTCCACCTATTGGTGAAATATCACAAAAAGTTGGATGCCATCTTGCTGAAATACAATGAGGCATATGACTTAAGATTTCTTTTTCTTCATTTTCATCAACAAAACACATAATTTGATAAATCGATTTATCAATGACATGACTACAATCTCCGGCAGGATGATCATCATTATGAGTAATAGCATGAATTGCATCAACACGCTCATCACGATAGTTGAAGTATTTTGTATTTTCTTCTGTAAAGCCACAAGGAACTTGATGATCTTTTAAATAATCTAATAAAGCTTGTAGATCTTCTTTTTTGATTGTATTTGAATAAATAATTTGATTATTTGTATAACAATATTGTCCATTTAACGTAATATAACCATCAAAAGGAAAATCATTTAAAACATCTAATCCATCTTTTCCTCTTCCTGTTGCTATAAAAAGCTTGATTCCCTTTTCTTTTAACTTATATAAAGCATCAAATGTAGATTTAGGAATCTGATGATTTTTAAAACTGACAAGTGTTCCATCGATATCAAAAAAAATTGCTTTTACCATATTATATACCTATATCTTTCATATTTTTTAAACGTTCTAAATAGCGTTCAATACGTTTTAATTCTTCACCGCTTACTCTTTTAGCAGAATAATAATATTCAACAGAACTTTCCAAATTTTCTAATTCAATATTTTTCATTAAATAATTAATTGTTCCTCTATTACCATCTAATAAATGGACATGCGGTAATAATTGATGAAAACTATCTTTAAAATAATTAAAATGTGTACATCCTAAAACAAGAGAACCGTACTCTTTAAAATCAAATTTCGAAAGTGCCTCTTTTAAATAAGCAAGTACTTCATCACTATTAAACTCTTGTTTTTCAGCAAAGCGGACAAGTTTTGGTAAAGCAACCAAATCAACTAAATGATCTTTATCAACTCTTTCTACCAAGTCCAACATCTTTTTACCTTTAACTGTAATTGGTGTCGCACACACCAATACCTTTTGATTTCCATATAAATCAACTGCTTTTTTTACTGCAGGTTCCATTCCAATGATAGGAATATCATATTTTTTTCTCATCAAAGCAACTGCTGCACTGGTTGCTGTATTACAAGCAATGACAATGGCCTTACAATCATGATCAATCATAAATTGAATAATTTCATCTACATAGCCAATGATCTCTTCTCTTGTTTTTTCCCCATAAGGAACATGTTTTTCATCAGCATAATATATAAATTGTTCATGAGGTAAAAGTTGCATTGCTTCATATAATACTGATAAGCCACCTATTCCTGAATCAAAAATACCTATTTTCATATAATTCCTCTTTCAATCATTCTACATTAATTATAAAAAAAGATATTGCGTTAAGCAATATCTATTTTTCTTGAAGCGTAACTTCAATCGTTTTTTCTGTGCCACTACGATTAACAACAACTTTTACTTTATCTCCTGCTTTATGCGAGTAAAGTGCTGTTAAGAACGATTTATAAGTAGTAATATCTTTACCATCTAATTTAACAATAACATCACCTTGTTGGATTCCAGCTTTACTTGCAGCACCATCACTTGTTACTTTAACAACATAGATACCTTCATCAACAGATACTTTAACACCATATCTTTGAAGTTCATATGAAGAATAATCATTTAAAGAAACACCTGAAATACCGATAACTGGATGAGATACTTTACCATTTGTACGAATTTGTTCTGCAACTGTAATAACATCATTAATAGGGATAGCAAATCCCATACCTTCAACGCTTTCATCAGAGAACTTCATGTTCGTAATACCTACAAGTTCACCTTTCATATTAACAAGCGCTCCACCACTATTACCTGGGTTGATAGCTGCATCTGTTTGGATAACATTCATATCCCAATCATCAACATTATCATCATTTAAATCAACAGAAACTGTACGATCTGTTGCTGAAACAATACCTTGAGTAACAGTTCCTGAATATTGAATTCCTAATGGTGAACCAATCGCTAAAACTGTTTCTCCTTTATCTAATAAATCAGAATCTCCTAAATCAATAACACTTACATCAAAGCTTGGTTGACATCTTAAAATAGCGACATCACTATATTCATCACTACCTACAACTTCTGCATCTACATATTCATTATTTGAAAATACAACTTGTATTTTGTTTGCACCATCAATAACATGGTGATTCGTAATAATATAGGTATATTTACCAGTTTGATCATAAACGACCCCACTACCACTTCCAGATTGTGTTTCACTCGAAGAACTTGAATTATCACCAAATCCAAAAGCATTATTTGTTGTATTTTTATAAACAACAACTCCTACAACACTATCACTCGCTTTTTCTACAACACTTGTTGTATCTGTTTTAACATCATAATTGACTTGTTTTACAGTTTCTTTATTTGTAACGGTCGTTGTACTATCATTCGATGATGACATCATATTATAAAAAACATAGCCATTCATTACAAAGGAACAGACAATAGCAACTACTAATAAAATTTTTACTATTTTTTTCCATTTCTTTTCTTTAGTTTTATCTTCATCAACTAATATAAAATTATTGTTATTATCTTCGTTCATAATATTTCCTCCTTTTGATGCTATTATCATAAAAAATAAATATGTCTAAATTATATCCTCATTGTGGGAAACTTTGGGATTTATAGGCAACTTGACAGTAAAAGTCGAACCTATCCCTAAAGTACTTTCAACATCGATCGTTCCTTGATTCAATTCGACGATTTTTTTAACAATACTTAAACCAAGTCCCGTTGATATCTTTGAACTTCTTGATTTATCTACTTGATAAAAACGATCATAAATATAATTCAGCTTATTTTTAGGTATACCCATTCCTTCATCTTGTACACTTAAAACAAACATATTATTTTCTTTTTTAGTTTTAATTGTAATAACACCATCATTAGAGTATTTAATTGCATTAGAAATAAAATTACTTAAAATTGTTTTAACCGTTGAATAATCTAAAATAACAGGTTTTTCTATTTTATTATGATAAATAAGAGAAATATGTTTTTCTTTAGCCATTGGCTCAAATAAATCAATACTTTCTTTAACAACAGCTTTGACATCTAATTCTTTAAAATCCAATTTAACTCTTGTTTGATCTAATCGTGATAATTCTAAAATATCATTAATGATATTTTGCATACGATAACTTTCTTTCAACAAGATATCCATAAACTCTTGAAATATTTCTGGTGAATCTAAACCATCCCTTTTTAATATTTCTACACTTCCAATAATAGCTGACATCGGTGTTTTAAGTTCATGAGAAACATCTGACAAAAATTGTTTTTGCATATCTTCAATTTCTTTCATTTTAGAAACGTCTGTAAATAAAACAATCGTTCCATCAAAAATAAGATGTTCTTTATCAGAAAAAACAGGTGAAGATTCTACTTGATAATATCTCGACTGTATTTTTACAACCGACGATAATGGTCTTTCAAAAACATAGCATTGATCTACTAAATCAAGCATCTCACCTACAAATATATCTTTATAATATCTTCCTTTTAAATGTGGTATTTCAAAGCCTTTTCTAAAACTTTGATTGGTAAAAGCTATTTTCCCTTCTTTATCAATAAATAACATCGGTAAATTCATTGATCGAATCAGTTGACTTAATATCTTTTCATGATATTTATTTTCAATTTCTACTTCCTTTATTTCATTATCCTTTTCTCTTTGAAAAAAGCGTCCCATTCGTTGATAATGACTTTCTAATTGATAAGCATTGATTGCACATACAAAGATAAAAAGAAGCATGATATAAAGACTGTAAGCCTTATTAAAATAACAAAGTAATAAAGCAACAACTCCCATCAATACAACTTTCAAATAACTTTTAGTCATCTTTTTTCACCAACTTATATCCAACTCCCCTTACAGATTTAAAAGAAACTCGACTTTCTTTTAACTTTCCTTTTAATTTAAAAACATGAACATCAACAATACGTGTATCTCCATCATATTGAAATCCCCATATAGACTGTAATAAAGTTTCTCGGGAAACAGCTTCTTTAGGATGTTCCATAAACATTTTTAATAAATCATATTCTACTTTTGTTAGAACAATAACATGATCATCAATTGTCACTTCTCGATTTTTAGTATTCATCATAACATCTTCAAATTTAATTTCATCTAAAAAATGTTTATGATGTCTTCTTAAATGAGCTTCAATTCGCGCTATTAAAACTGTTGATTGAAATGGTTTTGTTAAATAATCATCTGCTCCTGCTTCTAATCCTTTAATAATATCTTCTTGTTCACTGCGTGCCGTTAATAAAATAAGTGGTTTAACATAATCATTTTGTCTTACTTCTTTAATAATAGAGACACCATCTTTATATGGAAGCATCCAATCAATCAAAACAAGATCATAATCATTTTCTAAAATCTTCGAAACAGCCTCTTTTCCATCATATAAACTATCTACTAAATAACCTTTTTTTCTAAGTTCATAGGCAAGTATCTTATTGATGGACATATCATCTTCAATTAATAATATATTATTCATTATTCCCATCGTATCTTTCTATTATTCTTTGAACAACAGGGTGTCTTACGACATCCATCGCTGATAAATGAATAAATGAAATCCCTTTGACCCCTTCTAAAATATCTAATGCACGAATAAGTCCAGAAGTTGTATTTCTTGGTAAATCGATTTGTGAAATATCTCCTGTTACAATCATTTTTGATCTGAATCCTAAACGTGTTAAAAACATTTTCATTTGATTATCTGTTGTATTTTGCGCTTCATCTAAAATAACATAAGCATCTTCTAAAGTACGACCTCTCATATAAGCAAGAGGTGCAATTTCAATAACACCTTTTTCCATAAGCTTTTCAGTTTGTTCAACACCTAACATATCGTATAAAGCATCATATAAAGGGCGTAAATAAGGATCTACTTTTTCTTTTAAATCTCCTGGTAAAAATCCCAAATTTTCTCCTGCCTCAACAGCTGGTCTTGTTAAAATTATTTTTTTAACTTCATTATTTTTTAAAGCTGCTACTGCAAAAACAACAGCTAAATAAGTTTTTCCTGTTCCCGCAGGTCCTATTCCAAAAACCACATCATTATTTTTTAAAGCATAATAATAACTCTTTTGTCCTAATGTTTTAGGATAAATAAGTTTTCCATTATATGTTCTAGCTATTTTTATATGATAAAGTTCAGATAATTGATCCAACTTATCTTTTTCTACAAGTTTTTGAGCATAAATAACATCTCTTCTTGAAATAGAAACCCCTGAAACAATCAGTTTTAACAAAGAATAAATGACTTTTTTAGTTTTTTCAATTTGTTGTTGACTTCCAACAATTGACATTTCATCTCCTCTTAAAGAAATTTCAACTTGAAAATGATCTTCTAAAACTTCTAAATTTTCATCTTTTACTCCAGATAAATTAACAAGTTGTTCAATGTTATAAGCTTCTAACTTAACAATTTCTTTCATGAATCCTCCCTAATTGCAATATTCTCTATAAAAACATATTGCATCTTTAATACATATTTCTTCTTTATTATATCATATGATAGTACTTTTTCCCTGTCAATTTTTACATTCTTTGGTAATTGACTTCTTATTTTAAAAAGCAAATACGCAAATATATCTTTATCTTTAACATTTGATGACGAAGCCTCTATATATTGATAAGTATAAGCTTCTACACTTCCTAAAGTGGGAATCATTTTTATTTGTTGTTTCGTATCTTCAATTTGATGTGAAATCAAAACATCTCCTTTTTTTACATACTGATTCACTTTAACTAAAACATTTCCTTGCTTGACATCCAATTGACGAATAACCCCATCTTTTTTAGCGATATAATCTTGATATTTTAAGACCGTCTTTTGATTATGACTAGCGGGTGTATATTCAACATGTAAAACACTTCCCTTTTGATAAACATTTAAATAATCAATTTCGCTTTGATATTTTCTTTTTAAATGATCATAAAGTTTATTGATTTGAGGATAAGTCAATTTAGGATGCATCATTTGTATTTGTTTATTGAGGTCTTTTTGAAGTTGATTGTTCACGATAGAAAGAGAGCCTGTTATTTTATAGTCATAAATATAATGTGGTAAAATAAAAAGTGTGCTTATAAAAGCAAGTGTAAAAATGATTTGTGGAAATTTAAAGATAAGAAATAAATAATGAAGTAGGCCTATACTTTTTTGAATAGGTAAATGCATAGAAGATGTGATATATCTTTGATAAATAGGAACGTAAAATGAATAACGTAATGCATCAAGTTGATGTAAATGAAAAAGTGTGAGCTGATGTTTTTTGGTTTCTTTTAAAAATGAAACAATATCATTTGTTTCAATAACAATATAATCATAGCCTAAATTCATGAAAATATAATTGATGTAAACTCACCCATTAACATAATTTCATCTTGACTATAGTAACGTATTTCAATATTTTTTCCTTTTATTGAAATAATTTGTTGATTCATTTTACATTCAAAAATCGTTGATTCTAATGTAATAATCAACTGATAATGTTTAATTAAAATTCTATTTTTTTGTATACAAAGCATTCTATCACCTATTATAAGCTATGATATTTCCTTTTCATTATGTATAGAATTTTATGGTTCGATCTTTTTATAACATCAAAAAAGTCAACTTGTAATGTTGACTTTACTTATTTTGATCTTTTCTTCTTAATAATTCATTTCGATAAACAACGAGATCTTTATAAATATCACTTAATGTTGAAAAAACCCATTCTACTCTTTCATCAGGAATACGATTTCTATAAATAGAATCTAATTCATGATGAAATTGTTCATGAACTTTCAAAGCTTCTTTTCCTTGATCTGTTAATCTTAAGTAATAAATACGTTGGTCTTGAGTAGATTTTTCTTTAATAAGAAAACCTTTTTCTACAATTTTTTTAACAGCTGTCGTAAGAGTTCCAAGTGTTACATTCAAATGATTCGCAACAGCTGACATTGAGGGACTTGATTCTTTATCAACAGCTTCTAAAACATGCATTTCAGACATCGAAAGTTGTTTAAAAGGTCCTTGTTTTAAATATAATTCCTGTATATCCATCGCAATATTAAAAACATCAACAACTGTTTCTATCGTATCTACTCTTTGTGTCATCTTTTTCTCCTTATTACTCTTCGTATTTTCTAATATATTGATAACCAATACCACCAATACCCATATGAGCTCCAACTACAGCTGGTAATTCTCTTACAAGTATTTCACATTCTCCAATTTGTTCAATCAATTTTTGTTTCATTTCTAATGCTAGTTCTTCATTTAAAACATGTTCGATTGCAAAAACATAATTCTTATTGTTAACCTTACATTCATTGACCATGTGATCAATAATTTTTAAATTTGCTTTTTTAGTCGTTCTTACTTTACCAAAACTATCAATTTTACCACCTAAACTATAGTTTAATTTCATAATTGGTACAATTTTTAAAAGTCCAGCTAACGCTGCAACAGCAGGAGTAATACGTCCTCCCTTTTTTAAATGATCTAAATTAGGAACCATAATAATCGTTGCTGAATCTTCTACAAGTTTTTCTAGAATATCTTTTATTTCTTCTGGTGATTTTCCCTCACGAGCAAGTTTTGCTGCAACTTCTACAAGATATTTTTGATTACTCGCTGTTCCTTTTGTATCCACTAATGTTACTGGCATTTCTAACATATCACACGCAAGCTTCATTCCATTCATGGTTGAAGAAAGTCCTGTAGCGATAGGTAAACCAATAACATGACTATATCCTTGATCTTTGATTTTTTGAACTGCTTCTTGCAGTGAACCTGTTGATGGTTGAGAAGTCATCACCATAATATCGTCTTTTTCCATACGTTTAAAAACATCTATACTATGAATTTCAATATCATCTAAATAACTTTTACCTTCCATAGTGATTGTTAGTGGTGCAATAAATATTCCTTCATTTTCTCTTGAATCTACAGGAATTTGACATCCACTATCCGCTAATATAGCAATTTTTTCCATACTCTCCACCTCTTCCTCATATAATATAACAAATTATGGATTATTTTTAAAGTTTTATGTTATCATAAAAGTCGGAAGGTGAAAAAATGAAATCTATTGAAAAAATAACTGAACACACATTAGTCATTAAAAAATCAGAGTTTATTTGTACGCTCATTCCTTTAAATGATGAAGAAAAAATCAATGAAACTATTGATTATTATAAAGAAAAATATAAAGATGCTACACATAATTGTGTTGCCTATCTTGTAGGTACAAAAGAAAGAGCCAATGATGATGGAGAACCATCAGGTACTGCAGGTCTTCCAATGCTCAATGTTTTAAAAAAACAAGAACTCAGTAATATCATTGCAATTGTTACAAGATATTTTGGAGGCATTAAATTAGGAGCTGGAGGTTTAACACGCGCCTATAGTCAAGCTGTGGCTGACGCTTTAAAAGAAGCTAATATTGTTGAAAAACATTTAATCGATGTCTATGACGTTTCTCTTGATTATAGTTTTACTAAAAAATTTGAGCATCTATTAAAAGTAAATGACATTGATTGTATAAATAAAGAATACGATGAACAAGTCACTTATCGTCTTTATATTGATGATTTGTCTTTCTTTGATACAATTCAAGATTTAACAAGTAATCGTTACAGTAAAGAATTTATAAAAAAAGAATATGTTCCTGTAAAATAAATATGTATTTAGCCTGTTGACAAAACAATTTTGTTGACAGGCCTTTATTGTATAAGAAACAATTATTCAATGGACTATCCGTCCATTGAAAGAAGAAAAAAGGAAAGATAAAACAATAAAAAAAGAAGAAGGAACATTGTCGTAAAAACAGATGTTGATGGTGTCTGTTGTCTCTTCAGTATCGAACACCAAAGTACGATCGATAAGAATATGGTGATTCGATATGGCAACTATGAAATGACGGAGTATTTAAAACAATTAAAAAACAAAAAACTTAAAAGATTAGTTCCTCAAGTTATGATTGTTTTTTATACAGGAGATAAGAAATGGAATACCCCTTTAGAATTAAATGATTACTTTGATATACCAGAAGAATTAAAAGAATATGTTAATGATTGGAAAATCAAAGCTGTCGATGTCAAAGAAATAGATACCAGTAAGATCAAAGATGAACAAACAAGAAGCCATCCAAGAGATGTATAAAGGAAACTATGAGGGATTACATCGAAGAATAAAGATGAATAGAGATAACTTTATTTATGCAGCCATCATTACAGGAAGTTTAGATTTAATTAGAGACTTACCAGAAGGAGATGAAATCGATATGTGTGAAGGAATGAAAAGAAGGCGAAAAACGAGAAAAGAAAACAGTATTATCATTATTGAAAGTAAAATTAGGAAATGTACCAAATCAACTCGAACAAGCAATACCAAATAGTTCAATTGAAAAACTTAATACATTAACACTTTCAATTTTTGCTATCACAAACGAAGATGACGTTTTAAAAATCATTAATTAATAAGTTAATATATAAACAAGAAAAAGCAAGGCATTTTATTTGGCTTGCTTTTTTTATAAAAAAGAAAAGTACGGTTTTGTCGTACTTTTCTTTCGTTTATTTTTTTGATAACGTTTCAATAAACTCATTTAAACGATTAAGCCATTGATCATGTTTATTAATTTTAATTGTTATTTTATTATCTAAAGATTTAAAGGCTGGCTTTGTAAAAAGTTGATTAGCAAGCAAGAATAATTTATCACCTGAAATTGTTTCAAAAGCATTTGGTGAAAAGATAATTTCTAGTTGTTTACCAGAATCTTTAATATCTTCAATAATAGAATAATGTGAAAGAATTTCAAGTTTTCTCTTTTCAATCAATGTTAAAATAGCTTCCGGTAAATTTCCATAATAATCATCAAATTCCGCTTTTAAACTATTAAGTTCACTCATTGTTTTTGCTTTATCTAATCTTTGATACAATTCAAGTTTTTCATAATCACTTTCTACATAGTCATCAGGAATATAACCATCTACACTCACATTTAAGTTTTTAACTTCTTCTTCAGGCTTTTCATCTTTATGCATTCTTACATTGATGGCATCTTGTAAGATCTTCATATACATTTCAAAACCAATATCATCAATAAACCCAGCTTGTTTACCCCCAAGAATATCTCCTGAACCACGAATTGATAAATCACGCATGGCAATTTTATAACCACTACCAAGTTCAGTAAATTCTTTAATCGCTTTTAAACGTTTTAATGCATCATCTTGAATAGACTTATCTTTTTTATAAAGAAGATAAGCATAAGCGCCTCTTTCACTACGACCTACACGTCCTCTAATTTGATAAAGTTGGGCTAAACCAAATTTATCAGCATCTTCAACAATCATCGTATTGGCATTAGGAATATCAATTCCTGTTTCAATAATTGTTGTACAAATAAGAACATTAAATTCTTTATTCATAAAACGAAGCATAACATCTTCTAGTTCATTTTTATCCATTTGGCCATGTCCTATAGCTACTTTTGCATTAGGAACAGTAGAAGAAATTTTATAAGCTACATTAGCGATTTGATCTGTTCGATTATAAAGATAGAAAACTTGTCCATCCCTAGCGAGTTCTCTTTCAATAACTTGTTTAATTAACGTATTATTTTTTTCAACAACATAAGTTTGTACAGGTAATCTATTTTTAGGTGGTGTATCGATTTTCGATAATCCTCTAATTCCCATTAAAGACATTTGTAATGTACGAGGAATTGGTGTAGCTGAAAGAGAAAGAACATCAATGGTTTCACGGTATTCTTTGATTTTTTCTTTTTGTTTAACACCAAAACGTTGTTCTTCATCGATAACAAGTAACCCTAAATCATTAAACGCGACATCTTTTGATAAAATACGATGTGTTCCTATTAATAAATCAATTTTACCCTCTTTAACTTCTTTTAAAATACGTTTCTTTTCTTTAGATGAAGTAAAACGATTGAGTAAAGCAATTTCTACAGGGAAATTTTTAAAACGTTCGGTGGCTGTTTTAAAATGTTGCATTGATAAAATAGTTGTTGGACAAAGAAAAGCTACTTGTTTATGATCTAAAATTGCTTTAAAAGCACCACGTAAGGCCACTTCAGTTTTACCAAAACCAACATCTCCACATAAAAGACGATCCATTGGTTGAGGTTTTTCCATATCCAATTTAATCTCATCAACACTTCTTTGTTGATCAGTAGTTAAAGCATAACCAAATTGATTTTCAAAATCGATTTGTAATTCATTATCCTTAGAAAAAGCAAACCCTGGTGAAGACATTCTTTTAGCATATAATTCTATTAATCGATCAGCAATATCATCAATTTTATTTTTAGCCTTTTGTTTAGCTTTTGTCCATTTGCTACTTCCAAGAGCATGGATCATTGGTACTTTACCATCAGCACTTGCATACTTACGAATCATTTTAAATTGTTCAACTGGAATATAAAGCGTATCATCTCCAGCATAAGCCACATATAAATAATCTTTATGATATCCTTTAACATCAAGTGTTTTAATTCCTAAATATTGCCCTATTCCATAGCTATCATGAACAACATAATCACCAACATTTAATTCTTGGAAGTTACGTAATGTTTTAGCATCTTTAAATCTAAAATATTTTGTTTTAGAAACATTGACTTCTCCAAATAATTCATAGGCTGTTAAAATAACTACTTTTTCTTCAATAAGTTCTAATCCTGATGCAAGTTTTCCTACATAAAGATTAATACCTGGATAAATTACTTCATCAATTCCTACAAGTGTATATTTCATTTCATGCCGATCAAAAAGTTCCACCATCAATTGAAGTTGATGTTTATTTTCTAGAGAAATTAAAATTTGACTATTCTTTAAATAATCATTGATTTGTTGGATGACACGTTTTTCATCATCTCGATTAAACATCACATCGTGACTTAAAAAGACAACATCATCTTTATTTGTTGCAAAAGTATTAATAGCTTGATAGTTATCTTTAATAATGCTATCAAAGTCTTGATAAAGTTGATTATCTTTTAAAAAGCGTCCACTTTGGCTTAATTCTTGATAATAATAGAAGTTTTCTGAAATATAGTTTTTGATTTGAAAATGAATATCTTCTTCTTGACATAAAATAGTAATTGGATCATCTAAATAATCTTTAATACTCGTCACATTTTTAAAGAGATGATAATACGCATATTGACTACTATCTGTAGCATGTGCTTTTAAGTTTTCAATATCGATCATGATTTTTTCTTCAAAATCATCTTTAAATAAATCATCCATCTTTTGATATTGTTCTTCAAAAGAATCTTTGATTTGTGTAACAACTGAACCTACTTCTTGATCTAAATAAAGAAGATCGGTAGCTGGAATAATTTCAATTTCATCCACTTTTTCAATCGTTCTTTGTGTTTTTTCATCAAAAAATTTAATATAATCAATTTCATCATCAAAGAAATCGATACGAATAGGATGGTCATATTGCATTGAAAAAATATCAACGACTCCCCCACGTTTAGAAAAATAGAAAGGTTGATCAACACGTGTTGTATGCATATAACCTGCTTGCACTAAAAATCTTTGTAAATCATAAACATCAATATGATCTCCTACTTTTAAAGTCATACAGTTTTTCTTAAAAACATCAACACTTGGAACATATCGCATCACACTATGACCATGACTGATCAAAAGATGTGGACCAGGTCGTGTAAGTTGATACATCGTTCCTAATCTTTGTCCTAATAATTCTCCTGAAGCGGCCAAACTTTCAATACGATAAGATTCATCTACAGGAAAATAAAGGGCTTCATCAATCATTTGAGAAACTTGTTTATAAAGAAGATTAGCTTCATATTGGTTTGATTTAACAATCAGCATATCTTTTTTTAAAGTCAAAAATGTGCTAGCAATCAGTAGCGCTTCGCTGTTGGAAGAATTGACAACGATATTTTGTTTATTCAATAAAGCATTAAATGCTTTATTATCTTTTAATAAATGTAGTATCTTTTTCATATGTGCCTCTAATTAAAACGATTCATTGCATGGTTAAATCCATGATCCAAATAATCAATGACTGCATCACTGGCATTTTCAATCCCTTGATTGATAGCATCTTGTTCATCTTTTGTAAAACGTGATAAAACATAATCAACAACTTTTATATATTTACTACGATCAATACCTACACGAATACGATTAAAATTTTGACTTCCAGTATGCAAGATAATATTTTTAATACCATTATGACCACCAGCACTACCACTTTGTCTTAAACGAAGCTTTCCTACTGGCATATCTAAATCATCATAAATAACTAAGATATCTTCTTGATTGATTTTAAAGAAATCCATAACTTGTCTAACAGATTCTCCAGATAAATTCATATAAGTTTGTGGTTTTAATAAAATCACATCTTCACCTTTATATTTACTTTTTCCATAAAGTCCTTTAAATTTGTTTTGTGTCATTTCAATATTTAATTTTTCACTTAAACGATCTAATACCATAAATCCTGTATTATGTCTTGTATTTTCATATTCTTTTCCAGGATTACCTAAACCAATAATTAATTTCATTTTTTACCTCTTTAATCCAAATATTTTCATCGAAATAGGAGCTAAATATGTGCGTGATTCATGATCATTATAAATCACTTCATATTCATCCATATCATTTATTTCAAAATCATAATACGAAGGATTAAAATATGCAACAATCTCTTGATATTTTCCTTTATTTTGTTTCACACAATATCTTAAAATACGATAATCAAAATGATTTGTACTTACATATTCATTTACTTCTTGAATTGTCTCATACTTAAATCCACCATTTTCTTTTCTAAGTTGAATCATTTGTTTAAGAGTTTCAATATCCTCTTGATTTTCATCAACTAAAGACCAATTGATTGCATTAATATGATCTAATGTATTATACGTATTTCCAAGTCCATCTTTACTACGATAGAACTCTTGACCACAATGAATAAAAGGAATTCCTTGTGATAAAATAAGCGCAACATTCAACATCAATTGTCTTTTCTTACGAGTTTCAAGTGGTTCATCTCCATTACTAATTGCAAATTTATCAAATGTTGTCGCATTATCATGACATTCAACATAATTAATACTTTGATCAACATAGCTGTAGCGATTTGTATTTTTCATACATTCACCACCAATTTCACAATTATACATATTCCCCGCAAAATAACCTTTATCCTTTAAAGCAGAATCTCCACTTCCACCCTTTAAAGTTTCACGATAATAATCATTAAAGAAGCCAATATTTAACATCTTACGATGATTATCTTGCATTCCTTTTTCATGATCATCCATAGCTGTAGGCATATTCCATCCTTCGCCATACATAATAAAACTATCATCTATTTTTGAAGCTTGATCATAAACTTGATTTAAGGTTTCAATATCAATAATACCCATTAAATCAAATCTAAAACCATCTACTCCATAAAGTTTTTGCCAACGCAAACACATATCTTTAATATATCGTCTTACCATTTGATGTCTTGATTCCAAATCATTTCCACACCAAGAACCATTAGACATTTCTCCGTATTGATTCTTTCTAAAATAATACCCCGGTACTGTTCTTTCAAACGCACTTGTATAATAATCATACATATGATTATAAACAACATCCATCACCACTCTTAAACCTTTTTGATGAAGTGTTGAAACCATATGACGACATTCTTTAACTCGCGAATAACCATCTTGAGGATCTAAAGCATAACTTCCTTCAGGAACATTGTATTGAATTGGATTATAACCCCAGTTATACATCACTGTAGGATGAAGTTCATCTACTGTCGCAAAATCATACATTGGCATGATTTGAACATGAGTGACACCTAAATCTACAAGATAATCAAACCCTGCTTTATTACCTTGTGGTGTAACTAAACCACTTTCTACTAAAGACATAAAAGTCCCTGGATGTGTTGCGTTAATTGTCTTAGACATAGTAAAATCACGAACACTTAATTCATAAATGATCGCTTCTGTTTTTCTTTTCATATGTTGTAAGTTTTCTAAATAAAGTGGTTCATTGATTTTATCAACATCAATGACAATATTACTATTACTATTAGCATTAGAAGCATAAGCATAAAGATCTAATGTTTCATGAAAACTTTTATGATGACGAATCAAATAATTATATTCTTGATTATCCAAATCTCCTTGGATCGTTACTTCAAAAACCCCTTTTTCTTTTCTTTCCATTTGATAAGCTTCATTTCCTACTTTAACCATGACTTCTAAAGCCGTAGGCGCCCATACTTTGAAAGTTGTCTTTTCTTTTTGATAAAGAGGTCCTAATTTTCCATCATAATAAAATAATTCATCAAAATCATCCAATTCAGAAAGTCTTACATATTGTAAAATAGCACTTAAACCATAATTATCTACCATCTCATAATGATGCGTTAAATCAATATGAACATTTTTAAAATAATATTTAACACAAATATCATCTTCACATGTTTCAGCAACAGGAATTTCTACAAGTGTTTCTTTATTTAAATCTCTCAAATAAAGTTTTGGAGAAATTCCCCCATAATATTTTTTTGAAAGCCTTACTTCTATTTTATTTAGCTCTATTAAATTGGCGAGCATACGTATTTTGCCTTTTTCCATTTTTAATCACCTAATCGTATTATACGCAAAATATATATTTTATTCAAACATCTTCTTTTTTGCTTTGATATTCAAATTTTATGATATAATACCCTCGGTGATATAAATGAAAGTTGGTTTAGTATTAGAAGGTGGCGCTATGCGTGGTTTATACACAGCGGGTGTCATCGATACATTTTTAAAAGAAAAGATTGATGTTGATACAATTATTGGTGTTTCAGCAGGAGCTTTATTTGGAATGAATTATAAATCAAAACAAATAGGACGTGTTTTGAGATATAATAAAGCTTACGTTGGAAATAAAGATTATATGGGTGTTTATTCTTTTTTAAAAACAGGAAATGTCATGAATGAAGAATTTTGTTTTGAAAAATTGATTGATGATTTAGATCCAATTGATTATCAAAGTTATCAAGAATCTCCTGTTGATTTTTATGCCGTTGTGACAAATTTACAAACAGGAAAAGCAGAATATAAGTTGTTGGATACTTTAGATAATTATGATCAAGTTGAATATTTAAGAGCATCAGGTTCAATGCCTTTTGTATCTCATATCATTCAAGTCAATGGTCATGAATATTTAGATGGTGGCTGTAGTGACAGTATTCCTATTAAAAAAATGTTAGAGATGGATGTTGATAAAATCATTGTCGTTTTAACAAGACCCTTAGATTATCGTAAAAAGCCATCCAATAAACATCTTAATAAACTCTTTTATCATCAATATCCTCATTTTGTAGAAACCTTAAATAATCGTTATTTAAATTATAATGCGTCTTTAGATTTGATTACAAAATTAGAAAAAGAAAAGAAGATTTTTGTTTTAAGACCTAGTCAACTCATCCCTATTGGACGACTTGAAAAAGACAAAGAAGTCATTCAACAAATGTATGACTTAGGTGTAAGTGATTGTAATAATCAATTAAAAAACTTAAAAAAATACTTAAGAGGCTAAATTAGCCTCTTATTAATTGGTATTTAATTAAAAGTTCTTTAATTTCATCTGGTGAAACACATCCATTTTCACCTAGATGAATTGCTGATTTCGTTTTACCATGAAAATCACTTCCACAAGTATATAATAAATCTAGCTCTTTAGCTTTTTGATAAAAATAATCATTGGTTTCAAGACTATGATAGCTTGAAAAGCATTCAACTCCTTGAAGTCCTTTTTCTACCATTTCATTGAAAATGTCAAACTTTCCTTTTAAATTATTTCCCGGATGTGCTAATACAGCCACTCCCCCATGATCATTAATTAATTGAATTGTTTTTTCTAATGAAGGAAAAATAACTTCTGTATAACAAGGTTTTCCTTGAGCATAATAATCCCAATAGAAATTAACATAGGGATTATCACTACGACTTCCGCCACTTCGATAAGGTTTTAAAAGTTCATGATCTACATATCTTTCATCCTTTAACAAAGCTTCACCAAACATTTCTCCAGTATAAACCCCATTACTACTTAAGGCATCTAATTGTTCTTTTTTTAAATCAAAACCTAATTGATTGGTAAGTTCTAATTTTTTTAAACTACAGTTAAGTTCTTGTTTTAAAATATCTTCTCCCAATTGATTAAATGCTGGGTTTGTATAATCGATTCCATAGCCTAAAACATGTAAATTGATTCCTTTATAAGTACAATCAATTTCAATAGCAGGAATATATTTTATCTTTAATTCTTCTGCTTTCTTTTTGGCTTCATAAATGGCTTTGACCCAGTTATGATCAGCAATCGCCATAATTTTCACCCCTGCTTCATGACACATTTCTACAAGTTGAGTAGGTGTAAATTCTCCATCATCGCTGTATAAACTATGCATATGTAAATCAATATAACTTTTATTCATTATTCATCCCTCTTATCATTTGATTCTTTCCTATTTGAAAAAGTCCTTCTTTAATTAATTTATATAGTTGATTAATTTTAATTATTTGAGGTTGATGTTTTAAAGGAATCGTTGGTAAAGATATTTGTATGTCTTTTAAAACATCACCACAAATACCAATAGCTTCTGGATTTAAGACACAACATAAAGTAACAATCTGTTTTTCTAATAATTCTTGAGGAGCATCTTTTAATAAACGCTCTTGTTTTGACACTCCCCATGTCTAAAGACAGGGGATTCTTGCTACCTGCCAACATTGTTGGCTGACCAGTTCATTTCTGATAGGTCGCAGTGCAAGATAGGGGTATGCCATTACCCTTCCTAGAGCAGAACCTATAGTTCTCTAGGCAGTATATCTGTTACCAATATACTCAGTTGAGTTGCATATATTTATAGCTCCTAGCAGATCCCTATGCGTATGAAATCCACATCTGCACGTATATTTTCTGTCATTTGCATGATGAACACTTCCACATATTGGACAGATCTGACTTGTATATGCTGGATCTACATACTCAACTTTTATGCCTGCAAGTTTTGCTTTGTATTCTATAAACTGTGCAAGTCTATAGAATGACCATGTATGCAGGCTATGATTGTTTTTTCGACTTGTTCTTGTCGTAGAGCGTATGTTTTGAAGTCGCTCTAATTTGATTACGGATACGTCATGAGTTTTTGCTGTATTTACGATTTCACGACTTAGCTTATGATCTATATCTTTCATGATACGTTGTT